>JAADEM010000046.1 GCA_013153405.1 Chlorobiota bacterium | reverse complement strand
GAATCCGTCGGTAGACGGGTGAAGCAATCTTAAAGCGGTTGAGATCGCTTCTTCGCTCCCGCTCATCGCGATGACGCTGATGTTCCGTCATATACTCATTATGCCTCAAAAATTTGGGGTGAATTCTCGGAATGACGACTTTTTAGACATCCTCGATATATTAAAATTTTATTACAACATATCTTGATAAAACACACATCTCAATGGCACAATACATAATAATCGGAGCCGGCATATCAGGTCTTTCTGCTGCAAGACTTCTTAAAGAACAGGGAGAAGAGGTATTGATACTTGAAAGGGCATCCAAGCCCGGCGGCCTGATAAAATGTGATATTGTGGACGGACACCTTTTTCACAGGGTAGGCGGCCACGTCTTTAATACCAAAATTCAAAAAGTAAAAGACTGGTTCTGGAAACATTTCGACAGGAATAATGAATTTATCAGTGCCACAAGGCAGGCAGGTATTTACTTACATAATCGTTACCTTAGCTATCCCCTTGAAAATAATCTTTACAAATTTGATGAGGACACTGTAAAAGCAATAGTTTCGGAATTATTAGAGCTTGAAAAGGTTGGAAAAAGGAAATTTTCTAATTTCGAGGACTTTCTGAAAGGTAATTTCGGAGAAACTCTTTACAATATTTATTTTAAGCCATACAACGAAAAGATTTGGAAAACCGACCTGTCAAAAGTTGCCCTGCCCTGGCTGGACGGCAAGCTGCCAATGCCGGACCACAAAGAGATTATCACCAGCAATATACTGCGTAAAGAAGAAACGAATATGGTTCACAGCTCTTTCTTCTACCCTTACAAATCAGGATCACAATTTATTGCCGATCGCCTTTCGGAAGATATCGAAATAACTTACAACATTGAGGTTGAATCTCTTGAATATAAAAACAAACACTGGATAGTAAATTCAGAATTTGAAGCAGAAAATATAATTTACACAGGAGATATCCGCAAACTGCATGATTTCATAAAACTGATGTCGTCATCCCTGAAAAACCGGATGGAACAGGTAAAAGAGCTTAAATCAAACGGGACTTCCAATCTGCTATGTACAACTGATGACACAACCTATTCCTGGTTGTATCTACCCGATAAAGATATTCCGTCTCACAGAATTATATATACAGGTAATTTCAGCAAAACGAACTATCCGGAGGGTCAAAGAAAATCATGTACTGTTGAGTTTTCCGGTAATACACCACTTGAGGAAATGAAAAAAACAATTTCTAAATTGCCCGGTAATTTAGAAATTGTTGATCACAATTACGAACCCAACTCTTATGTCATCCAGCAAAATGGTGACAGGGATAAAATAAAATCACTAAAAAAAGAACTGGCAGAATATAATTTCCATTTAGTCGGACGGTTTGCCGAATGGGAATACTTTAATATGGATAAAGCCATCGAAAGCGCAATGAATACTGTTGCTGCAATATTAAAACAGAACTCATAACTGTATGATAAAAAGAGTTATAAACATTGTCGACAACTTTGAAAAAGTGAACTTCGGGATATGGAATGCTGCCATCTCCACAGCATCGGTTTTAAAAAACCGTTACAACATTTTATCCGAGCTTTGGTATCCTAAAACAGAACAAAACACTGCTTTGCTTGATGATGTAATTCAGTTACCTCTCGACGATACATCGATAAAAAATGTGGATAATTTGATTGAAGAAAAAGGATTAACGCCGGAGAATACTATCATTGTCACACACGGATGCTGGCAGTTCCCGACCAAATGGGGAGCACATTTTAAGAAAAGAGGGTTCAAGTGGATTTACACCCCGCACGGGATGCTTGAACCTTGGAGTATGAAACAGAAACCGCTAAAAAAAAGTATTTATTTTAAACTGATTGAACATCCTCTTTCCGGAAAGTCTGATGCCGTAAGAGCTGTCAGTTCTAATGAGTTACAAAACTTATCAGGAAAATATAGAAACACAACCCTTATTCCTAACGGAATAGAAGTTGCAGACAATAAAGACATTAAAAAACCTGAGAATACCATTAACTATCTATTTCTGGCCAGACTGCATTATAAAAAAGGTGTCTCCCAATTGGTTGAGGCCTGGATAAACTCACCGCAGGGACAATCAGATAATGCACACCTATACATTGCCGGACCTGATCACGGAGAATTAAATAAAATTGAAAACCTGATTGAAAACAGTAATTGCAAAAACATTACTTATACCGGACCGGTATATGGAAAAGAGAAACAAGAACTGATTAATAAATGTCATATTTATGTTATGCCATCCCACAGCGAAGGGTTTCCTACATCGGTTCTTGAAGCAATGAGCAATAATCTTCTTGCTGTAATAACTGACGGGTGTAATTTTCCTGAGGCATTGGAAAATGGAGTTGCCATTAAAACCACCCCGGACCCCCGGGATATAATGCTCACCCTTAAAAACCTACATAAACTAACAATTAAGGAAATAGTTTCAAAAGCAAAAGCAGGTGCTGATTTTGTGAACTCTAATTACACCATTGAAACAATTGCTAAGCAACAAGTTGAGTTGTACAACAAGCTAATGGCATAGCGTCTCAGATTCGTAATAACCTTTTCAGATATAACCTCCAAAGCTTACTTCCTTTCATATCATCATACCGGAACCTCATATACTCCTCTTCCGGAAATAATTCATACCAGAGCAATTTCATTTTTCTGTTTATTCCCGGTGTTCTTAATATTTCGTATGTATTTATAAAACGATGTTTCTTAACCAGATTTTTTTCAAGCATCAGATTTCTTAAATTGCTGATTAACTCCGGTTCATTTATATCCAGGATTCTTTCCTGTTTTGGCAATAACAAAGATGCCATTCTGAAAATCTTTAAAATATCCTCCTTTCTTCTCTGATTGATATTTATTATCTGATTTAGAAATCTTTTTTTATCCTCCTGTTTGCTTAGCATCATAGCTATATCAAGTAGCCAGCTTAAGCGTATCCCTCCCATATTTAATGTTGTGAGCGTATGGGTTGCCAAATGGTATCCCATATAGAGATCATCAAGTCTGTAAAACTCAACTCCGCCTTTTTTTACCGGAACCGTATGCTCAAAAAGATTCGTTGATTCCCTGTGGTAAATGCTTCCTATCGGGAATAGCCGCTGATGAATCTCGATAAGGACTCCATCCATCACTATGGCCCGTACATGACCATTGACAGTTTCGTGCAGCCGGGAACGCGGAACACTGCTTTTCCGAGCTCCGTTTTTTTGTAAAATGCTTAATGCCTCAAACCCCTTCCCCTCTGGTACAAGAATATCAATATCGCTCATCGGTCTTAACCCTGAATCAGGATAAATATCGAGAGCCAAAGCAAATCCTTTTAATGCTACTACCGGAATATCGTTTTGCAACAGAAGAGACTGTATCTTTTCAAAAACTTTAACCAGTTGCTGAAATAAAAGGAAGTTATTTATATAAACGCTTTTAAGCCGGTTTTGCACATTTTCATCTACTCCATGCAAATATCCCTGTTTAATACGGTAATACAACCAGGCAGCCACTCCGTTTTTCGCAGCAAGTTCTACTACAGAGGAAGCTATAAAGCGTTCAACAGTCCTGGGTTCTCTTTCCAAAAGAACCAAATCTATCAACGAGCTGATATCGTTATCTGATATTTGTGCTAAACTATTTTTCAATCACCAAAACTTTACATAACAAAATTAACATAAACATTCAATGTTCTGCATAAAAAAATCACGAAGCATTTCCTTTTCCGGAAACACCCCGTGATATTTAGTTCTTAGTTCGTAGCTATTGGTTCTTGGTTCTTGGTTTTTGATTTGTAGTTCGTAACTCCTTATATCCAACTAACTAACCAACCAACTAACCAACCATTAAAGATTCAGATCCTTCGAAATTTTCTCTATCTTCTCATCTGCCAGTTGGTTCACTTTATCCCAATCCTCTTTCTTATCAAACGGAACCTTCACTTCCATATAGAACTTGATTTTCGGCTCTGTACCTGAAGGTCGAACAGACACTTTAGACCCGTCATCAAGAATAAACTGAAGAACATTTGAAGTTACCGGCAAATCTATTTTTGTAACTTCATTTGTTTCTGTATTCCTGGCTTCAAGAACAGCATAATCTTTTATCACCGCCACTTTATGGCCTGCTAGTTCTTTCGGAGGATTGCTTCTGAAATCTTTCATTATCTGTTCTATCTCTTCAGCACCGGTTTTCCCTTTACGTACTATATAAATCATTTTCTCTTTTGAAAATCCATATTCAAGATAAATATCCTGAATCACTTCATATAGTGTTTTACCATTATCTTTTGCCCAGGCTGCAATCTCAGCAGCAATTGAAATAGAAGCTACAGCATCCTTATCACGAACATAATCTCCGGGTAAAAATCCGTAAGACTCTTCTCCTCCGCATATGTATTTTTTCTTACCTTCATTATCACGGATAACTTTTGCAATCCACTTAAATCCGGTAAATACATCATAATACTCTACTCCGTACTTAACGGCAACATCCTTCATTACCTCTGTAGTAACTACTGTTTTCACAATAAATTCTTTTCCTGTAAGACGACCTTTCTCATTCCAGTTCTTAAGGATATACCAGGTAAGAATCAATGCTGTAATATTTCCATTAACAAGAATGTACTCTCCCGACGCATCTTTAATTGCTATCCCTATACGGTCGGCATCTGGGTCAGAGGCCATAATTATATCAGCATCCACTTCACGGCCTTTTTTCAATGCCATTTCCATAGCAGCCGGCTCTTCAGGATTAGGAGATACTACAGTAGGGAATTCACCACTTACCACATCCTGTTCAGGAACATGAATAATATTAGTAAAACCTATATTTTTCAATGCTCTTGGAATCATTTTCACACCTGTACCGTGAATCGGAGTATAAACTATTTTTAAATCATTATTTCGGGCAACAACATCCGGATCCTGAAGAAGTTTTGCAACCTCATCGAGATATCTTTTATCCATTTCCTCTCCCAGCTCTTCAATAAGTGCCGGATTTCTGTCAAACTTAATCTCATCTATCGAAGATATGGCTTTCACCTCCTCAATAATATTCTTATCGTGCGGTGGCGTAACCTGCGCTCCATCATCCCAATATGCCTTATAGCCGTTGTATTCCTTCGGATTGTGTGACGCCGTAATTATCACACCACTCTGACATCCCAGATTTCGTATCGCAAATGATATTTCCGGTGTTGGTCTTAAATCGTCAAAAATATAAGCTTTAATACCATTTGCTGAAAAAATACCTGCAACAATATTAGCAAACTCCTTACTGTTATTCCGACAGTCGTAACCTACTACTACCTTAATCTGATCCAGATCTGCAAAGTTCTTTTTAAGATAGTTTGCCAATCCCTGTGTTGCTCCTCCTACTGTATATTTATTCATCCGGTTCGAACCGGCTCCCATTATTCCCCGAAGTCCGCCTGTGCCAAATTCAAGATCTTTGTAAAAAGCGTCTATCAATTCTGATTTATCTTCATTTTCAAGCATTGCACGAACGGCTGCTTTAGTTTCTTCATCATAATTGCCGTCAAGCCAAGCCTGTGCCTTCTGTAAAACGGCTTCAGGTACATTTAAGTTTCCCATAGCTATATATTTAAATTAACATTCTATATAAATTAATATATTTATAAACTAAACAAATGAAATAATTTTGGTGGCAGCAAAATAAAATTTGCTCAGGCAGGTTTTTTTAGAAGAACTAAAGTACAAAATTTATCTTAACAACAAGTATCACCTTACAAAATAAATTTTATTCAGACTATTGTACAGAGACTGTACCGCTTCAACTATTAAATACCGAAAGCATCCGAACAAGCCCATCATACCAGTAAGGAACCTCAACATCAAATGTTTCGCGTATTTTTTGTTTGCTAAGCACACTATATGACGGCCGGTGAGCAGGTGCGGGAAATTCATCAGAAGTAACCGGAATTATTTTACAATCAATACCCTGAAGTTTTAATATATGAAATGCAAAGTCATACCAGCTTGTAACTCCTTCATTTGAATAATGATAAATTCCTGGTATAAATTTTACATGCTTTTTCTCTACCTTTTCGATAATCTGTAGAATAACCGATGCCAAATCGACAGCATAGGTTGGTGTACCCACCTGATCATAAACAACTTTTAGCAAATTACGTTCACTGCCCAGTTTAATCATTGTTTTCACAAAATTATTTCCGAATGCAGAATAGAGCCATGCTGTACGAATTATTACAGACTCCGGATTTTTTGATAAAAGCCTTTGCTCTCCTTCCAGTTTTGAAGCACCATAAACAGATACAGGATTTACCTTTCTGCTTTCATCATAAGGTGTGTTAGCTGAGCCGTCGAAAACATAATCGGTTGATATATGTATAACCCTGGCTCCCGATTTTGCCGTAAGTTCCCCTAACAATTCAGGAACACCGGCATTCACTTTAAATGCTGTTTCTTTGTCTGATTCGGCTTTATCCACAGCAGTATATGCAGCACAGTTTATAACATAATTAAAACTGTTTTTCTTAAAGTATGCAGACACACTGTCCCTGTCAGTAAGGTCAAGCTCATCAACATCTATAAATGTAAAATTAAAGTCATAATATTTTGCCGCCAACACTCTTATCTCGTTTCCAAGCTGCCCCTTTGCACCTGTAACAAGTATTTTTATCGATTGATCCGGTACCGTCATTTTATTCCGCAAATAGAAAATTCTTTTCCGCTTCTTTAAAGGATGGCAATATACTGTCTTTATGAGAAACCAGAGCCTCTTCCTCCGGAATTTTCCAATCAATTCCTAATTGTGGATCATTGTAACTAATTCCCCTTTCCGAACTCTTATTGTACAGACTGCTGCACTTGTATGAAAAAAGCACATCATCACTTAACACTGAAAATCCGTGAGCAAATCCTTCAGGAATGTAAAATTGTATTTTATTTTCTTCTGATAATTCTATAGCATAATGCTGTCCGAATGTTGGTGATTTTTTGCGAAGATCCACTGCCACATCCAGGACTTTACCTTTTATAACCTGAACCAGTTTCGCTTGTGAATATGGAGCAAGCTGGTAATGAAGTCCCCGTATAACTCCATATGATGAACGTGAAAGGTTATCCTGAATAAAATCCACATCAATCCCATACTTTCTGTAACGCTCCTGATTATATGTCTCATAAAAAAATCCTCTCTGATCCTCAAACACATCAGGCTTTACAATAAGCAAACCCGGTATATCTAGCTTTATTACTTCCATTTCTTTTTATCATTTTGCACAAATATATAAAAAGAACTTTACTCCGTTAAAGATATTCATCTGTTTAAAAACAATTTCAAATTTAAACACTACTATATCTTTCTATTTAAAAATAACTCTCATTAAAAACTTTCATTTAGCATTTAGCTTCCAACCAATTCTGAACACATCCAAACAATTCATAAAACAACCATCAGGCAATATTTTAAACAAGTAAAACTACAACAATTTAACAAATGTCATTTTTACAATCACCTCTGCCTAAATGTCAGCAGAACAAATATGGCATATACTTTGAATCTATGTGCACAGAAAAATTATGTTTAATTAAAAAGGAGAAGAATTATGCAAAAAGGGAATATTGGAATTACAACCGAGAACATTTTTCCTATAATCAAAAAATATCTTTATTCCGATCACGAAATATTTTTGCGTGAGTTAATATCAAACGCTGTTGACGCTACTCAAAAGTTAAAGACTCTCTCATCTGTAGGTGAATATAAAGGTGAGTTGGGAGATCTTACCATTCGTGTGTCGGTAAATAAAAAGGAAAAAACAATTACAATTTCCGATAAAGGAATCGGAATGACAGCAGAAGAAATAGACAAATACATTAACCAGATTGCATTCTCTGGTGCTAATGATTTTCTTGAAAAATACAAAAAAGATGCTAATGCCATTATCGGACATTTCGGCCTTGGTTTCTATTCGGCCTTCATGGTATCCGATAAGGTTGAGATTGTTACAAAATCATATAAAGAGGATGCAAAAGCTGTAAAATGGACATGCGACGGAAGTCCCGAATATACACTCGAGGAAGTAGATAAAAAAGACAGGGGAACCGACATTATTCTTCATATCGACAAGGATAACAAACAGTTTCTTGAAGAGGAAGAAATAGAAAAGCTTTTGAAGAAATACTGCCGTTTCCTTCCCGTTCCTATTGCTTTCGGCAAAGAAAAGGAATGGAAAGACGGAAAAGAGATTGAAACGGACAAAGACAGAATTATAAACGAAACAAATCCGTTATGGGTTCGCAAACCTTCAGAAATAAAAGAAGAAGAGTATCTGAAGTTCTATCACGAGCTTTATCCTATGTCTGAAGATCCGTTGTTTCACATTCATCTGAATGTTGATTATCCTTTTAATCTGACAGGAATTTTGTATTTCCCAAAACTGAAAAACAATGTAGAAGTTCAGAAAAATAAAATTCAGCTTTACTGCAATCAGGTATATGTAACCGATTCGGTTGAAGGCATTGTGCCTGAATTTCTGACTCTTCTTCACGGAGTTATAGATTCACCCGACATACCATTGAACGTATCACGTTCATATCTGCAAAGTGATACCAATGTGAAGAAGATATCGAATCACATTACCAAGAAAGTTGCAGATCGACTTGAAGAAATATTTAAAAAAGACCGTAAGAAATTCGAAGAGAAATGGGACGATCTTAAAATATTCATCGAGTATGGAATGCTTACCGATGAGAAATTTTACGACAGAGCCAAGAAGTTTGCTCTGCTGAAAAATGTAGACGGCAAGTATTTCACTTTTGATGAATACAAAGAAATCATAAAAGCAAATCAGACAGATAAAGACAAACAGCTCGTTTATCTTTACACAACCAATGAGCTTGAGCAGCACAGCTACATCGAAGCTGCCAAAAATAAAGGTTACGATGTTCTGTTAATGGATGGTCAGCTCGATATACACTTAGTGAACCATCTTGAACAGAAATTTGAAAACTCAAGATTCGTTCGCGTAGACAGTGATATTGTTGAAAAACTTATTCCTAAAGATGAAAAACTGGAACTAAAGCTCACTGAAAAACAAAAAGAGGATCTCACTACTATTTTCCAGTCACAACTTCCGAATCAGGATAAGGCAAATTTCATCGTAACATTTGAAGCCTTATCGGAAGATGATGTGCCGGTAATGATAACCCAGCAGGAATTTATGCGAAGAATGAAAGATATGAATGAGCTGGGAGGAGGCGGAGCCATGATGTTTTACGGTGATTTGCCCGACAGTTATAATCTTGTTGTAAACGGAAACCACAGCCTGATTCAGCGAATAGTTGAGGATGAAGAGAAGGAGATTGGAGAAAAAGTGGAATCATTAAGAAACAAAATAGAAAGTTTGGAGAAAAAGAAACAAGAGCTTGAAAAAGCAAAAGAAGGCAAAAAAGATGAAGAAGTTACTCAGGCCGAAAAAGATGAGCTTGAAGAACTTAACAAAAAGATCAATGAGCTGAAAGAAAAGAAAGAAAAAGAACTTACAGAGTTCGCATCGAAAGAAAAACTGGTGTCACAACTTATTGATCTTGCTCTTCTTTCAAACAATATGCTGAAAGGTCAGGCTCTGACCAAATTTGTAAAACGTAGCATTGAGCTTATTTAAAACCTCTTTAAATAAAGCCCTAATTATTTGACCAATACTAAACTAAAAGGTCCTGCTTATGCAGGGCCTTTTTTTAATTTTCATATCTGGTTATTCTGTACTATTTTTGCAAAGTATACAACAATCAGTGATTAATGAATATACTTATCATAAACGGCCCCAACCTGAACCTTCTGGGAATAAGAGAAAAAAACATATACGGAAATACCGATTTCGACACCTATCTCGACCGGTTGAAAACGGAATTCAGCAACATTGACATTTCTTATTTTCAATCAAACAATGAAGGCGAATTGATAACAGCCATTCAAAATTACGGATTTGGAAAAACTGACGGAATAATTCTTAACGCCGGTGCATACACTCATACTTCACTGGCTATTGCCGATGCTATATCAGCAATAAGCACACCGGTTATTGAGGTACACATCAGTAACATTTTTAAACGCGAACAAGTAAGACACCATTCCTTTATTGCACCTGTATGCATTGGTTCTGTCTCAGGATTCGGTCTCGATTCTTACCGTCTTGCCATTGAAGCATTAAAAAGATTAAACGCTCAAGAATAAACAATATAATCTTATTGTTTTCACACAACCTAAAATATTGTTATCATGAAGATTACAAAATACACTAAAATAGTAGCTACAGTTTCGGACAAACGATGTGATATTGATTTCATAAAGTCACTTTATGAAAACGGGATGAATGTTATACGAATGAACACTGCACATCTGGATTTCAACGGGGTTTCAATGATAATGAACAATGCCAAAGCAGTATCTAACAAAATTGCTTTTCTTCTTGATACCAAAGGACCCGAGATAAGGACAACCGTTTCGGATGAAATCATAAATCTGAACATGGGAGAAACGATCAAACTGAAAGGTGATCCAACAAAAAAAACAACCAGAGATTGTATCTATGTCTCCTATCCGGGAATATACGACGACATTGCCGTTGGAACACATATTTTAATAGATGACGGAGAAATAGAGCTGGAGGTCGCTGAAAAAGAAAATGGATATCTTATATGTAACATAAAAAACAACGGAGAATTAGGAAGCAAAAAAAGTGTTAATGTTCCGGGCGTAAGAATTAATCTGCCGGCAGTAACCGACAGAGACCGAGAGTTCATAAAATTTGCTGCAGAAAAAGATATTGATTTTATTGCCCACTCTTTTGTACGTAACAAAAATGATGTTTTAGAAGTTCAGAAAGAACTTGATAAATACAACAGTCCTGTCAAAATCATAGCAAAAATAGAGAATCAGGAAGGTGTCGAAAAACTTGATGAAATACTTGAATATGCATACGGGATAATGATAGCCCGTGGAGATATGGGTATTGAGATTGCACAGGAAAAAATACCCGGCATTCAAAGGTCCATGATAAGAAAGTGTGTTGAGGCAAAAAAACCTGTAATCGTAGCCACCCAGATGCTTCACTCCATGATTAAGCATCCACGCCCTACCCGTGCTGAAGTCACTGATGTTGCTAATGCCATATATTACCGTACTGATGCCATTATGCTTAGCGGAGAAACTGCTTATGGTGCATATCCTGTTGAATCGGTTCGTACAATGTCGGAAATCGCACATGAGGTAGAAAAAGCTAAAGATAACAGAAATGACATTCCTGTAAAAATTGACAGAAATGATGTGGCTGCATATCTTGCCGAAACAGCTGTTAAAGCTGTGGAAGAATTAGATGTAAAAGTCATCCTCACCGATAGTCTTACCGGCCGTACGGCCCGTTATCTTGCCGCGTTCCGTGGCCCGATCCCAATTTTTGCACTATGTTATAACGAAAGAGTAACCCGCGAACTGGCCCTGTCGTACGGAGTATTCACCATGACAATGGAGCAAGGCAAAGACAAGCGCGAGATTCTTGAAAAATCTATCACCAAACTTAAAAAGAAAGAGATTTTAAACGATAACGACCCGATAGTTTATCTTGGAGGAAGCTTCGGTATAGGAGAAGGTACAACATACATGGAAATTACAACTGTCAACAACCTGCTTCTGAAAATTCAACGCGACCCTATATATTAAAATCACATTAACAAAAAAGGAATGACCCGGATATTGTCATTCCATAAAAAAGAGAATGTCCAAAATGTAAAAAAATAACGTCATTGCGAGAATTCGCCCCAAATTTTTGTGGCATAATGAATAAATGACGGAACATTCTCGTTACTGCTATGAGCGCTAACGAAGAAGCAGTCTCAACCATTTTGAGATTGCCTGCCTGCTGAAGGCTCGGCGCAGGCAGGCTTCACTTCGTTCGAAATGACAACTTTTTGGACATCCTCTTTTTTCTATTATTAATCGTAACAACGCTAATATCCGGTCATTTCATCATTAGTTCCCAAAAACAGGAGAAATTCCCGTAACAATATCAAACTTATATTCCCTGCTTCAAAAACCTCTTATTTATTTTTTTATTACTTTACTACTCCTGGTTTCCTTCTGTTTTTACCTTTAACACCAGTAAGATCATCTCCCAAGTCTTCTCTTGCCTTATCAACTATTTTCATAATATCTTCTACCACATCCGGATATAACTCCTTAACATCATAATGTTCGCCGGGATCCCGACGCAGATCGTACAATGCCAGACCGGTACTGTCTTTGGCGTAAGGACCGGGAAAACCGTCATTACCCGGCAAAACACCCTCATACGAACGATACCAGTGAGGAAGGACGAGCTTCCAGTTCCCTTTTCGTATACCTTCCAGATTATTTCGCCCATAGTAATAATAAAAATTATCACGAGGATTAGCATCCTTATCACCTTTCCAAAGAGACAAAATACTTACACCGTCAATCTTATGGCCAGGCAGACTGGCTCCCGTTATTTCAGCCAGAGTAGGTAAAATATCAATTGTAGACGAAAGTTTATTGCATATCACACCTTCGGGTACAACTCCGGGCCATTTAACGATACACGGCTCCCGCTGACCGCCTTCCCAGCTTGTACCTTTACCTTCTCTTAACCCTCCGGTACTACCGGCATGATTTCCGAAATTGAGCCACGGTCCATTATCACTGGTAAATATCACAATTGTATTATCTTCAAGTCCGTTATCTTTAATTGCTTTTAGCACCTGACCTACAGACCAGTCAATTTCCATCATTACATCACCAAACAGCCCCTGCTTACTCTTTCCCTTAAATTTATCGGATACCCCCAACGGAACATGCACCATTGAATGAGCAAGATAAAAGAAAAATGGTCTGTCTTTATTCCGCTTAATAAAATCAACAGCTCTATCTGTATACAATGTTGTAAGACTCCCCTGATCTTTCAGTGTTCTGATTTCTCCTACCTTTTCATTTCCATCGATTAAAGGTAATTGCGGGTATTTTGCTTTCCATGGTTTAGATGATTTTTCAGTTATAGGTTTTCCGTCATAATCAACAGGCCACATATCGTTAGAGTACGGCAGGCCAAGAAACTCATCAAAACCGTGTTGTAATGGCAAAAAAGGTTTCAGATGCCCCAGATGCCATTTACCTGCCATACCTGTTGCATATCCTTTTTGCTTGAGCAATTGGGCTATTGTCATTTCTTTATCCGACAATCCGTGCTTTGCCCATGGCATTAAAGCCCCCGTAATCCCGATACGGTTAGGATAACAACCGGTAAGCAGACCTGCTCTCGATGCACTGCACACCGCCTGTGCTGCATAAAAATTTGTAAACCTCATCCCCTCAGTCGCCAACTTATCGAGATTAGGGGTCTCGTAATCTATGGCTCCATAAGTTCCAAGATCACCATATCCCATATCATCCATAAAAATAAGAACCACATTAGGCAGCTTTTCCTTCGTTCTACTGTTTATTTCACATCCTGAAAGAATAAAAACAAAAAACATAGCACTAAGAATAACAGTAATGCCTGATGTGCTTAAAATCCTGAAAAGTTTCATAGCTGATATTTTATTATTTTCATTAAAAATCTAAAGTTAAAAATATTTTTAAAATAAGCCCTGAACCCGATTTTACACAAAGACCGTTTTTAACAAAAACTTTTTCAAAAAAGCACACACTGTATTTCAAACACTTAACAAAATAAGCTTATTTTTTTCCATTTTTTTTTGATTCAGGTATTGCACATAAAAAACTTTGAATTATCTTTGCATCGCATTTGAGAACAAAACGTAGTTCTCACCACAAAAATGCAGTACTGGTCTGGTAGTTCAGCTGGTTAGAATGCCGGCCTGTCACGCCGGAGGTCGCGGGTTCGAGTCCCGTCCAGACCGCCTCTCTAAACTAAAACCCCTTGATTTCCAAGGGGTTTTGTTTTTTAGACACCAAAATTAGACACCTCATTAGACACCCCCTCACAATTGGCCTTATGTAAGCTTTATGTAGACTTACTATCCTATCAGGTACACTTTGTCCGGTAACAAAGATCTCTTGTTGTTGTGACAATACCTTGCTGATCGTTTCAATCTGATCGTAATATTTCTTTGGAAGAAATAATTTCTGACTTCATAAATGAATCCCAATAAAGAGAGAATTCTTGAGAAGGGGAATTAAAGTTAATTTCAAGAGAGGTTTCGTAAATTCTTCGTACTTTCACAATAGGATTTTTTAAAGATTACCCCGATTTTAGGTGTTTCAGACCTTTTTCGGGGTTTTTCTTTAACGATAATAAACCCTACCAACTTATTGTTCAGTTAGTTCAACTATTTATGAACATCCCTATCAAAAAATAAGATATACCTTACTTATTTATCATTAAATCTCTTTGATTTTTCATAAAACTTTATAAAATCATTGTATAACTGATCGAAAAAAAATGAATCAGGACTAACTTTATCTACCGCACAATTTAATATATCCATTGATATTTGAAGATTTTCAAACTTATATACATCATCAAAAAGTGGTTTTGAGAATTCACATCTCTTTGAATATATTTCTTCCATATAATTGTAGAATCTTACCATCTCCTCTGCAGCCCCGGGATAAGCAAAAGCACAAAACTTTCTTATCTCATCATCCAGATCTGTATTTATATCAAAAAGCATCTTCATTTGCAAATATTGCCCCAAAGCTGAAAAAGAATATGGTACTTTCTCTGAAGCTTCACTATTTATTGTTCCCAATGCTTTATTTTCAAATAGTTTAAAAAATCTCTGATCAAGATGAGGCTTAATTAACGGATAATCTTTTGCTTCAGGATATCGCTCATAACTTTTAAGAACAAGTTTTACACTATCCTTAAGCCAGGCATCAGCAACAGCAACTTCATGTGAATGATCAAAAACAGGAATCCGGTTTCTTCTTGTCAGGTGGAGAACTGTACAATAAGGTCCCATCTTAACCAAATGAGGTGGATTATAATATGAACCTGCCGAAGTGTATATCTTTGTTTGAACCAGAAATTGAACATCTGGTTTTACCTCATGTACCTTATCCATTATTTTTTTGACTATACCATATACCATTTCGCCGTTCTCTTTTGTCTCACCAATATATTTTCGTTCTGGCATAGCCATACAATTATCGCACATACAAAACCTAAGTGGACAGTCAGCAAAGAGTCTGACCGTTCTGATTGACAAGTCATTCTCCAAAACATTTAAAATATCATTTACAGTTATTTTCAACACATCTGGATTGGAAAAACAAGGCAGGTGGAACGGAAATTTACAACTACATCTTTTTCCGTTGTACATCCCAAGATACTCGGGATGTTCTTTTTCAAAACGTTTTTTCCATTTATTAAGATAGAAATAATAATAATCTTTTTTTGCCCAGTAAGGGATATTGCCTAACGATCTGCGAAAGAACAAAATATTCTGATTAGTTGTGTAACTACTATTTCTAATACTTATTCCCCTTACAACAAACGATGGCCTGGGAATATCACTTTTATCCTTAAAATAAACAGGCTGATCTTTTTTAAAATCATAACCATTGCTCCCTGGAAAATAGAATTTTACACCAAGATATTTAGTCATAAAGTAGTACACCGATGAAAGAGTTCCGGTACAAAGCTTAATACTGCCTGTCGGATCAGCATCTTTGTCGTCAAAACCGGAAAAAGTAAAGTTATTGCCATCTCGAAATATTCCAAACTCCCCTTCTTTAAAATTATTACCGGCCTTTTTACCCGGAACAACTTTACCTATAAAAAAAGTTATATCATCATTTTTCCCATTAATAGAGATAGACTTTGAATATATCTTATTCAAAAAATTCTTTAACTCTTCAGCTGCAAACAACTCTGTTTGTGACGGCTCTTGAGGAACAACAATGGTGTAGTTTAACCTTTTATCATAGACATTACCATTTTTCAAAGGAACAGAACATGTGGATAACACAGCTGTAATTAAAAAAGAAAAAGTGATAATAATATATTTTTCAAGACTTAACACAAAAATAAACCTTAATGTTTTAATATTTAAGCCCTTCTACATATTTTATAAACTTATCCAAAGTGTTAATATTTTTTTCTATAACACTTGCTGATGTGATATGTGTTTTTAATTTATCTGTAGGCTTACTTATTAACAAGATCTGTTTCCCATCATCTACTCTCTTAACAAAATCATCATGATTAAAAATAATAGCAGCACCCAAATCTACCGGATTAGCTGCTACATCCTCTGGATGAACTCCCCAAACTATGATACGATCATTTCTCATTATCACCTTATTTCCCGGATGATAGTTAATACCCGTTGCAAACCGAATCTTTTTTCCATTCAATTCCCGTGCTTCAACAACAGCATCCCTTCTATCTGAATATACCGTAACCTTCACAACTATATCAACAGTATCTCCATTATACGGTATACCTTTAGATATCATCTCCATCCATGAAGAATCTTTTCCTTTTCCTGTTTTGGCAATTCTCACTTTTACAGGTTCAGGCGGCACAAGCTTACCGTCCCACAACTGAACACCTCCCAAACCAACAGTCTGACCAACTCTGTACATATCTGCACCGGAACCGTTTTTTTGCTGTTCCACGTTAGGATACCACTTATATTTTTTTAGTTCAAGACCAGGTTTAACTTTTGAATAAACATCAATAGAGGTACTTTTATTAAAAAAGAACCGGTATGCAACCCACTCATTTTCTATTGCAGGACCGTGATGTCCAACCTTACTAAACATATCTCCTGTTTCGGAAATAATCTCATGCAAGTATTTTGATGTATCACTGTGAAGGTAAAGACTCTCATCTGTTTTGTTCCCATCCACTTTTTTTCCCTTATTTTGTGAACATGACATCAAAATCAAAGAAATTACCAAAAGTCCCAAAAAGTACTTATTTACTATTTTCATCTTTCAAGGTTTTTATTTTTTGACCGTTTATCATAACATTTTTAAATTCTACATCTTCAACACCTTCTAATACATTCTCTTTTCTTACACTATCAAATTCTGAATCAACTATTATTACATGCCTTACAGGCTTTTCCTTAACTCCTAATATTTGAACTGCATATTCTGCTTTTTTACATACAAAATCTTTAATATAAATATCTTTTATCTCTGTATATTTTACCTGTAATCCAGGAGAATTCTCAAAATATTTTTGATTTATACGTATAGCAGCATTGCTAACCTGACCTACTTTTATATTCCACAAAAAAACATCATTCACAAAACCGCCTCGATACTTATTAGATTTAATACGTAATGCCCTTTGAAGATCGGGACTACTCATTTTACAATCATACACAAAAACATTTCTTACTCCACCTGACAACTCACTGCCGATAGCTATTCCACCGTGTCCACTTTGCATTTTACAATTACGAACAATTATGTTTTCACTTGGGATTCCGGAAACATAACCATCCCTGTTTCTTCCTGATTTTATTGCAATACAATCATCACCTGTATTAAAAACAGCTCCTTCGACAAGAACATTCCTGCAACATTCAGGATTACATCCATCACCGTTTGGTGCACCAAAACTTAACAGTTTAACATTGCGTACAATCACATTTTCTGACAAAACGGGGTGAATCATCCACATCGGAGGACGAATTACAGTAACACCTTCGATAAGAATATTTTTACATTCATACGGCTGTATAAAAGAAGATCTCAAAAAGTGTCCTTTACCAAATATACGTTTCTCAACAGGCACACCGCTATTCATCATTGATAGAAGTAAGGGTCTTGATTCGGGCTCTTCCTGCGAATGATAACCTTCATCTAACTCCTCTATGGTGCATAACTTCCACATCCACCAGTTCTCTTTCGACGCCTGACCATCAAGGAGCCCGTTTCCCGTAATTGCAATATTGATTTGTTTATAAGCATATATCAACGGTGAATAATTGTATAGCTCACAACCTTCAAAACGGGTTTTTACCAACGGAAGATAATCATCCGGATTTGTACTGAAACGGATAACAGCACTATCCTCGAGATGCAGGTTAACATTACTCAGTAAATGTATAGTACCTGAATAATAAATTCCTTTTGGAACAATAACTCTGCCTCCACCTGATTTATTACAAGCTTCAATAGCTCTTTTAAAACCAGTTGTGCAATCCTTTCCACCAGAAATAGCACCATAATCAGTAACATAAAAGTCAGAATTCGGAAATACAGGTGCTTTAATACTGTCAAGAATATTATTAGCAAAATCGTAATATTTATTATCCTCACAATCATTTATTTTATTAGTGCATGAAACAGTAAAGATTAAGCAAATAAACAATCCGAATAACGATATTCTCTGGTTTTTCATTAAAATAATATTAAAAAATTATTTTACTAACAATGTAAATTCTCATTTTAACTAATATCTGCTAAGTATGGAATAGATGATTGAGCTCCCATTTTAGTTACTGAATAAGAAGCTGCTTTACATGCAAATTCAACAGCCTTTCGAAGGCTCTTATTCTCACTTAATGCAACAGCAAGAGCCCCATTAAAAGTATCTCCTGCGGCAGTTGTATCTACTACATTTACATAAGAAGTCCCAATCCAGCCTATAAATTCATCAGATAATAAATATGCACCTTTAGCACCCATTGTTATTATAACAGAATCAACTCCTTTGGATTTTAAAATTTTTGCTGCTTCATATGCACTACTCTCACTATCTATATTAACTCCTGTCAAGATTTCTGCTTCTAATTCATTTGGTGTTATTATAGAAAGTTTTTTTATAAATTTATCAGATAACTCTTTAGCCGGAGCAGGATTTAAAATGACCATTATATTATTATGAAATGCCACATCAACAATATATTCTACTGTTTCTAACGGGATCTCCAATTGCAACATAATAACATCAAAATCTTTTATGTTGGTAATCTTATCTTTAAAATCTTTAACAGAAAGTGTTTCATTTGCACCAGGCACCACAACAATTGTATTCTCACCTCTATCATTAACAGTAACTACTGCTATTCCCGTAAGTTTTGTCTTATCAACAATAACCATTTCAATATTTATTTGCTCTCGTTGTAAAGTATTCAGCACAGATCTGCCAAACCCATCTTCACCTATTTTACCCATAAAATAAACTTCCCCGCCTAATCGTTTAGCTGCCACAGCCTGGTTAGCTCCCTTCCCTCCATCAATAAAAGAAAAACTCTCACCCATAAAAGTCTCACCCGATGACGGTAATTTTTTTGTTTTTACAACAAAATCAACATTTGAACTTCCAACCACCAAAATCTTTTTCGCAACCATAATTATCAACCTTTATTATTCCTATTCCTTGTAAGGGAAAATATCATCAACAGGTTCATTGGCAAGGTCTGTCAGAAATTCTGCTATTCTTTCAATGACAATATTCAGATATTTTTCTCCTTTTTCAGCCGTCCCTGCGTATGGATCTGCTGTTGCACAATGATCATTCAGTTTACTGAAATCACGACTCGTTCCTGCCCACCCTTTTTGCAGCGCTTTTATTCTGAACTCTCTGGCTTTTCCGTCTTTGGCATACTCCATTTCAACCAAGTGAGGATATAGAGCTAATCCAACTGAAGTTTCCATCTCTCCAGCATGGTCTTCCGGCTTCTCAAAAACATCAAAATATTTATCATCACCAACTTTCCACCAATCCATCTGAAAAATATAAACATCAATATTTGATTGTATCTGTCGAATAAAAGGAGTAAAATCATTTCCTCCATGTCCGTTAACAATCACTATCTTTCTTATTCCGTAACTCCTCAGTGACCATATAACCTCTCGTAACATAGCATTCAATACATCCTGTGAAACATGAATAGCTATAGGAAAATCAAGCAGATTACAATCCACTCCGTATGGAATCCCGGGAAGTGCAATTACCTTTTTTGTCCTATCCCAGGCTATTTTTGCACTCTGTTCAACGATATAGCCTGTATGCATAAAATCCTGTCCTATCGGCAAATGAAGATTATGAGGTTCTATCGCCGATGTTGGTATAACTGCCACCTCAGGCATATTTTCTTTTAAACGTCTCTGATTTGTCTCTTTTAATAACCACTCTGATATCATAATTTTTATTTTTTCAAAATTAATACTCGATGTTTTCCAAAAATTATGAAAACACCGTTATTGCAAGAGTTCACCCAGATTTTAGGAGAATATAATTATAAAATAACGAAGTATCAACGTCATTCATGATAACCAAGCATTAGTAAAAAAGCCTGCCTGACAACCGAATCTTCCTGCTGGTTAGACAAGAAGGCAATCCCAACCGTTATCAGATTACCTGTCAAGATCCAGGTACAGGCAGACTTACCCCTAAAATCGGGATTCGAAATGACAATTTTTCAGGTATCACCTACCGTATAACGATTAATAATCATCATTCAATGCAAAAACCGGCTTTCGCTTAACCCATTGTCCCCGTGTAAAATCAGGGAAAGCCTGCGGCATCCCCCCTTCTGCTATTGATCTTTCAGAAAGAGGAGTAATGGCACTCCAGGCCGCAGCATCATAAACATCCAATTGCGGCTGAACCTTTCTGCGTACTGTTTCCACAAAAGAACGGTCCACAAAGAAATCCATGCCACCATGACCTGCCCCTACAGCAAACTTACCATATTTCTTCCACAAAGGATGATCATATTTCTCCAGCCATGGATCCAAATTATCCCACTTATCTTCCCTTTTGCTTTTACCTTCAATATAAATCCTGTGATTCTGGATATCATCGGCCAATCCGTCAAACTCTGTTAAGCCCTGTGTTCCCTGAACCTTAAAATCAAGAGAATACGGTTTAGGAGAGTTTGTATCATGTGTCACAATTATAGTTTCGCCTTTGGCTGTCTCAATAACAGAAGTAACAATATCACCCAATGCCCACTTGAGTTTTGCATTGGGATGCCCCTCACCGCCATGTTCTACTATATATTTATGCAATCCTCTCGATTTTGTTGCATGAGAAGTTAAAGTAAGAAACTGATTTCCCCGATTAATATTCATCATCTCGGCAATTGGTCCTACACCATGAGTAGGATAAAGATCTCCATTATGCAATAATGAATGTTGAGTTCTCCAGCGTGCCTCTCCCTTTGCTCCTTTGCCGAACTCTGCTCCAGGATTAAACTTAACATGACGCAGATCGTGACGATATCCACATGTAGCATGAAGCAACTCTCCAAATACTCCACTACGCACCATATTCATTACAGCCATAACATCGCGTCTATAACACACATTCTCGAGTATCATTAATGGGGATTTTGTTTCTTCATAAGTATTTACAAGATCCCAACACTCCTGTAGCGTCGTTGCTGCCGACACCTCAACACCAACATACTTACCGGCTTTCATAGCTGCAACCGACATAGGGGTATGCCAAGTCCAAGGAGTAGCAATAACAACACCATCAATATCATCCCGTGCAAGAAGATCCATAAAGGCATACTCACCTTTATCATAAACATCAGGTTTCTTATGCCCCTCTTCATTACAAATATTCAAAGCTCTTTTTACAGCCTCAGGATCTATATCACATATCGCAGGTACAATTACTTTATCGTTTTTCAAAATATTGCGCAGATGCCATTTACCACGCCCCCCAACACCAATAAAACCGATCCTTACCTCTTTTATGTCTCCTTTTTTATTATTTCCAAATGCAAACTGTGGAACAATAGACAATGCTGCTCCTGATAATGCCGCTGTCTTTAGAAAAGAACGGCGATCGACACTTTTATTTACTTTACTCATAACTATATTTTTAAAATTAATTGATTAAAGCTTTCGGATTTTAATGTTTCTGAAACGAGTTAAGCCTCCATGATCCTGTAACCCGATATGCCCTTTGGATGCTTTTGCATAATGTTCTGCATTTTTCCATTTACTTTCATTTTTTCTTTTCACCCAATCATCACTCCACATGTCACATTCCACGACTTTTTTTCCGTTGAGATAGTGCTCGACGTGGTTACCTTTCACAACAATACGGGTTACATTCCACTCGTCTATCGGCTTCACTTCTGCTCCCTGTGCCGGATATACTGCATAAAATGAACCGGTATACTGACTATCGTGAAGTTTGGTAGGCCACCCTTTATCATCAAGCAACTGATATTCTGGACCTGATTCGTAAATACGATCTGTCACCCCTTTTTCCACACGATAAAAAACGCCACTATTACTTTTAGGATCGATCCTCCATTCAAGATAAAGTTCAAAATCCTTGAATTGTTTCTTTGTCATTATATCGCCACCATGATCACTGCCTTTACCTGAATTGTAAAGTATACCGTCCTCTACATGCCAACCGGTAATTTTTCCACCATTGAACATTTCCCAGCCTTTAAGATTTTTACCATTAAACAATAATTTCCATCCATCTTTTTTCTCTTGTGGTGTAAGTGTATTAATCTCTTGTGAATAAACTACCATGTAACCAAGAATTGCAAATACAACCAATAAGTTTAATCTTTTCATTTTCATAAATTTTATATTATTCTCAAATTAATTTATATAACCTTCAATAACATTTACCGGTGCTGACTCTGAATTGATCATTTTACCATTTTTATCATATATCTTAGCATTCAATGTATAATTGCCCGGTTTTAATGCATTCAATTCCAATACAGCAATAAGATTTGCATTTAATGATTTGGAT
>JAADEM010000047.1 GCA_013153405.1 Chlorobiota bacterium | reverse complement strand
ATTCTGTTTACTTTAAAAGCATTGGATAATGAGGGAGTATACTCTTTTACCACTTTCACATCTTTGTTTATTTTATTATTCTTGTCTTTATTTTGGGCAAGAACCAACTGTGAGCCAAGTATAAAAAGTGTTATTATCAGTATCTTATTTTGTAGCATTCCTGTTTCTGTTTTTAATTTCCGGAAATCTGACTTTACTTAATCTTTTAATTTGTTTTAACCGAATCGACGGTTTGTTTATCTTCTGCCGACCAAACCGAAATTCGCTTGTCTACCATATCCTGTATATCGTCGTCGCCTTTGTAGTTTTCTCTAAGACTTTCAAGATATTGTATAGCCTGGAAATTCTCACCGCGGTCGTGGTAAATATCAGCCAGCAGAACAAAAGCTCTGGCAAGCCAGTATTGGTGAGGTGTTCCTTTGTCAATAAAACTGAATATCTCTTTTTCGGCTTTACCAGGCTCGGAACGTGAGTAATATATCTCGGCTATAAGATATTTTGCCTGTGCTCCTTCTTTACTTTTTGTATTGTTTGCCACCTGTCTGAAAGCTCCGAGTGCACTGTCGGTGTCACCTGATTCAAGATATGATATTCCTTTGTTAAACAGTGCCTCACGTTTTATCTCATCGCTAAGTTTAGGAGACAGTAGCACTTTTTCGGAAGCAGTAATACACTCCCTGTAACGCTTCAGTTTTTTATAGCATCTCATTTCGCCTATTCTTGCTTCGAGCCTGTTTTCTTCCCGTTCGCCCTCCTCTTCAAGGCGTTGAAAGTAAGTCAGGGCCTTTTCATAATTTTTGTTCATGTAATATATTTCACCTGTACGCAACAAAGCTTCTTCGGTAAACAGGCTCTGCTCTCTGTTTGCTACATACTCATACGATTGTAAAGCTTCATCATATTCTCCGGCACGGTACTGACAATCGGCTTTATAAAAATGAGCATTTAGAAGGAACATTCCCTTAGGGAAGTTTCTAATATATTTTTTAAATGAGCTGACCGCTTTGGGACAGTCGCCTTTCATGTATAATTTTTCGGCAGCCACAAAAGAGAGTGAGTCTTTTTCTCTTTCTTCTACTTTGGCAAAACCGCCCAGTGAGTTGGCAAAATTCAGATAGCCGTCAAGGTTGTTTTCTTCCATGTATACATTACGTAAGCCGACAAGAGCATCCATAGCCTCTGGTGTGCCCGGAAATTCATTTACTACTCTTTTGTAAAATGCTTTGGAGTTTTCGTAGTCTCCGTTGTTGTAATAAACCAACCCAAGTTGTAGCATTGCTTTACGCGCATAATTGCTTCTGGGAAATTTTTCCTTAACAATTTTATAATTTCTGATTGCCCTTGGCAGGTCGTTAAGAGCAACATATGATTTACCTATTTCGTAGTAGGCATCATCAACATAAGGGGATTTCGGATATTGGTTTACAAGGGCTTTCAATACACTTATTTTCTGATTATATTTTTTTTGCAATCCAAGACAGAAACCTTTCTGAAACAGTGCATAATCGGCAGCACTCTCAGGGTATTCGGCTGCCCTGTCGTAATAAGCAATTGCATTTTTGAAATCACGTTCAACATAGTAACAATCACCCAGACGGTTCAAAGCATCACCAATCATGACTCTGTCGTAATTATTCTTTAGCTTTAAGAATTTGTTAAACCAGACTTTTGCCTGATTGTAGTTTTTTTGTTTGAAAAAAACATAGCCGATATTGTAATGTGCTGTTTTAAATTCCTCCATGGTATAAGAACCGGGGGTATGTATGAAAGCCAGGTAATCTTTTTTAGCATTTTCATAATCACCTGTTCTGTAATAGGCTTCGCCTCTCCAGTACAGGGCTTTTAGTTTCAGGCTTTTATCGTAGTCTCCGTATTTCAGGCTGTATGTGAAGAAGTCAATAGCGTCATTGTAATTCAGGTCGGTGAATAGTTCAAGCCCCCTGAAAAGAGCAACACGTTGCATAGCTCTGTATACCGTCGGTGTTTTTTGTTTTATTTTTTCCATCGACTGAAGTGCTTCTCTGTAATTTTTTGTAGTCAGAAATGCTTTACCGAGATATTCATATGCCTGGTCGATTTTATCACTGTTGGGGAACATCTCAATGAATTTCAGAAATGAATTTATTATTTCATTGAAAGGAGAGTAGGAAAGCTCATAATTCAGTTTAATGTAATTCAGCATTGCATCTTCCTGTATCTCTTTGTCGAAGTCATATTTTGATGCGGCTTCAAATGCTACACGGGCCCGTTTTTTATCGTTCATTTTAAGGTAACAATCGCCCAAGTGATAATATGCATTTTGCGACATCTGGTCATCTTTAGATGTTACTTTTGAGAGGTTCTCGGCAGCTTTCTGATAGTTTTTTGCGAAATAATATGAAAATCCCAGATGATAGTAATCTTCCCGTTTTGGTTCGTCGCTTAACTTAAGTACTTTTTCATAATAAGGTATGGCTTTTTTGTATTCTTTTTTTGCAAAGTAGGAGTCGGCAACAATCCTGGACATATCTGCCTGTCTTTTTTTCGAGCCTTGTTCTGTTAATGGGAGAGCATATTCAATTGCTTTGTCATAATCTTTTTTCAGGTAATAAATCTGTGCTATGTAAAAAGGCACCACTTTGCCGAAGGCTTTATCATCCTCAAGTTCCTGAAAACCTTTTAAGGCCTTGTCGTACTTTCCTTTTTCATACAGTATATGCGAAGTGTAATACACAACTGAAGTGTGGTATTTTTTGCTGTTTGCAGGTACTCTTTTGAAATAAGAAAGAGCCGAATCATAATCTTTCCGCATGAATAAAGCATAACCGGTTTTGAAGAAAAATGCCTCCTTTGTTTTGTTGTCGAGTCCTGACGGCTTTACTTTCTTGAACCATCTGGATGCTGTTCCGTACCTGTTTTTCTGAAGATAATAATCGCCGATATAGTAATAAACATACGGATGTCGGTTACTTTCAGGGAAGTCTTTCAGGTATTTTTCCCATTTGTATAGCATATCCTCATTTTCGAGCCTTGTGGCACAAAGGGCCTCGTAAAATGCAGCTTCGGAAAGGTGTAAATAAGATCCAGTCTCACTGTTTTTGGTAATGTATTCGTTGAACAAGATTCTTGCCATACCGTATTTCTCTTTCTGAAATAACTCATAAGCCTTATCGAAATCCTCATCGTTAATATGATATACCAGTGATTTCTGACTGATGACTGAAACTGCATGGAAAAAAAACAGGAGAAAAGCTAAACTATATTTTGTCATATCTTTTTCTTAGTTCGAAATACAACTTCCGGATGATACAAATTAAACAACGATAAACACTTATATTTAGTCTGCAAAACAGGTCTAAAATTCCGGTTAAAGATAAAAAAAGTGAGGTCAACCTGAAAATCATTGTGTCTTATAAAAACAAATAAAATATCTTTGACAAGATTTTAGTCATTTATGAAAACAGGTAAAAGAGTAGCCATTTGCACAACGAGTGATGTATCAACTGATTACAGGTTGTATAAAATGGCAGTGTCACTCTCGGAAAAAGGATTTATTCCATATTATGTTACACGCAGCAGGAAAGGTTATGCAAACAGGTCGGAAAAATTCAGGGTAAAGGTTATGCGACTGCTGTTTGAAAAGGGGCCGGTATTTTATCTTGAGTATAACATCCGTTTATTTCTGAGTTTGCTTATGTCACCTCCTGATGTGGTATTTTCGGTGGATCTTGACACTTTGCCTGCAACCCGTTTTTTCAGGTTGTTTTTTAAACGGCCGCTCATATTCGATAGTCATGAGTATTTCCCTGAAGTGCCGGAGCTGCAGCACAGACCATTTGTGAAAGGTATATGGCAGAAGCTTGAAAAACTTTGTGTTCCGGGCATTGATTATGGAATAACTGTTTGCCAACCTATTGCGGATATATATAAGGGAAAATATGGTAAGTCATTCAGCATCGTAAGAAACCTGCCGATGAAAGCAGAGAGAACTGTTGAACCCCGGCAACACAGCGACGAGTTTACATTGATTTATCAGGGAGCTGTAAATATTGGCCGGGGGTTGAAAGAATCTGTAGAATGCCTGACATTGATTAATGATGTGAGGTTAATAATTGTAGGCGATGGTGATATATTTCAGGATATAAAAGTTTTGGTTGAGGAATTAAATCTGACCGATAGGGTTACAATGACCGGCAGAATACCGTTTCACGAAATAAAAAAGTATACACGTCAGGCAGATTTGGGATTGTGTGTAATGGAAAATATCGGGCTAAATTATTACTACTCTCTTCCAAACCGGATATTTGACTATATGCAATGTAGTGTTCCGGTGCTTGCAGTTGATTTTCCGGAAATTAAGAAGGTTGTAGAAGGTTACGATATAGGTTATTGTGTTTCAGAAATGGAGCCGGAATATCTCGCAAAAGTGATAGGTGAAATAAGAAACGATAAAAAGCGTTTGGAAAAATGGAGAATAAATTCAGATAAAGCAGCCAAAGAGCTTGTGTGGGAAAATGAAAAGCATGCTCTGTTTTCTATACTTGATGATATAAATAGTTACTTTTAATTATCAGATAGGTCAAAGTCAAACTCTTCCGGTTCCTGTTCTGTCAGTTTTGTGTCTTCACACTTTACGGTTCTGCCAGGAAATTTCTTAATAAGATTATAATTATGGGTTGCCATAATTACAGCTTTACCGCTGCGACATATATTCTGCAATATGGCCATTAGTTCATCGGATGTGTCGGGGTCAAGATTTCCGGTAGGCTCATCAGCCAGTATGAGTTCCGGTTCGTTCAGTAATGAGCGAGCAATACCAATACGTTGTTGTTCGCCTCCTGATAGCTGGTGCGGCATTTTGTAACCTTTATGAACCATGTCTACCTTTGCCAGTACTTCTCTTATTCTGATATCCATCTCTTTTTTGTTTTTCCAGCCGGTTGCTTTAAGAACGAATTGAAGGTTATCGTATACCGACCTGTCAGATAAAAGCTGAAAATCCTGAAAGATAATCCCCATACGTCTCCTCAGATATGGTACCTCACGGCTTTTTATCTTTCGTAAGTCGTACCCTGCAACAAAACCTTGACCTTCCTGTAACGGCAATTCATGATACATAGTTTTAAGCAGGCTCGATTTTCCGCTTCCGACTTTTCCTATAAGAAAAACGAATTCACCCGGTTTTATCTCAAGGTTTACATCACGCAGAATTATATGTTCTTCCTGTCTTATTATAGCATTGTTAAACTCAACAATATTACCGTTTTTGTTTGTTACCTGTTTTGGTTGCTGCTTCATTGTATGGTCATCTTTTATAATATTCAAAGAAACAAATTTTTCTTATCAAAGAAAAGGACTAAAACAAAAGTTCGTACGTTTAAAATAAAAAATAAGTATTTTCGCCCAGCATAATAAAATTCGGAAAATGTCAGATGGAATGGAATACAGAAGCAGAACCAGAAATAAAAAAAGATATCTGGTTTTTGTAATATTTACGGTACTGTTGCTTGCAGGAGCATTGGCCGGTTACAGGTTGTATAACTACATATATACCCCGAATGTGTTTACCCCAGGCAATAAAGATGTTCTTGTGTTTATACCTTCGAATTCTACATTTGATGATGTAGTAATGATTTTAAAAAAGAATGGATACCTGAATGATGAAAAAGCGTTTGTATGGGTGGCACGTAAAAAAAAATATACTGAAAACATAAAAGGCGGTTGCTATACTATACGTGACAAAATGTCGAATAATGACCTTGTGAACCTGTTAAGGTCGGGAGTTCAGACTCCGGTAAAGGTAACATTTAATAATATCCGGACATTGGAGCAACTGGCAGGTCATATTGCCAAGCGTCTTGAACCTGATTCTGCTGATTTGATAACTTTAATGAAGGATTCTGCAGTCATATCTCAGTACGGATTTACGCCCGAAACATTTATTGCAATGTTCATACCTAATACATATGAGTTTTACTGGACTACTAGTGCCCGTAAATTCCTTAACAGAATGCACAGTGAATATCAAAAATTCTGGAAAGGTAAAAGAGAGGAAAAAGCAGAAGCGATTGGATTAACGCCGGTGGAGGTAAGTACACTAGCATCAATAGTGGACGAAGAGACTGCGAAAGAAGATGAGAAGCCGGTGGTTGCAGGATTGTATATTAATCGTTTGAAAAGAGGAATGAGACTTCAGGCAGATCCTACTATTAAATTTGCATTGGGAGATTTTTCGGTAAAAAGAATTTTAAATAAAGACCTCAAAATTGATTCTCCATACAATACTTATTTATATGCAGGATTACCTCCCGGACCTATACGTATAGCTTCTATTCAGGGAATAGATGCCGTATTAAATTATAAAAGACATAATTATCTGTATATGTGTGCAAAAGAGGATTTTTCCGGGTATCATAACTTTGCATCAACACTTAAGCAGCATAATGTATATGCTGCCAGGTATCGTAAAGCATTGAGGGAAAAACGTATCTGGCGATAACTTTTAGTTTGTTTGTGCGTATATCTTTTTGCCTGAAATAACGCATAGATTCAATACTTAAAAGTTTTAAGGCATTGGGTAATTGAGTATATTTGAAGGCTGATATAGACATATTTACAATTTATGCAGGAAAGAACAGGAACCATACCTCCTATTAAGCAGCCGTCAGGAGACGGTGTGTTTGATTTTAACCGTATTTTGAAACTGGTGCTTCGAAACTGGTATCTTTTTCTGATATCATTGCCTTTAACACTTGGGGCTGTGTATATATATCATCGGTATACGGTTCCGGTGTACAGGGCAACAACATCAATATTATTAAAAAGTGACAGGAGTGGCAGCCTTTCTCAAAGTAATTTAATCGAAGGATTCGGATTGTCTCCAGAGATTCGCAATATAGAAAATCAGATTTTTATTATAAAATCGAAAAAACTGGTTCGGAAGGCCATAGATTTGCTTGATTTTGAAGTGGAATATTACCGGGCAGGAAGAATGAAAGATGCTGAGATTTACCATAGTTCGCCTTTTGTTGTTGTGTTTGATTCTCTTCACCCTCAGATGTTGAATGTTCCGTTTTATATTTCATGTTTAAATAAAAACAGTGTTAAAGTTGAGATAAGTACAGAAGGGGCTAATACTTTTTTGTATGGAAAAGATAAAAATGCAGGATTTGTCGGGACTTATGATTTTACCAAAACCGTTAAATGGGGTGAGACGGTTTCGACACCATATTTCTCATTTAAATTAAAGAAATTAAATAATTCGGTGTGTGAGCAGGGAGGGAAGTTTTATTTTAAATTCAGAAGTCCCGACTATATAGCAAATGTATTCAGGAGCAGATTGAGTGTTGGTGCCAACAGTGAAGGTTCGTCAATAATGCATATAAGTGTAACGGGAACCTCTCCGGGTAAACTTGTAAATTTTCTCGATAAGCTTAATATCGTAATAATGGAGAATAGCCTGGAACGTAAAAATGATATGGCTACCCGTTCCATTAATTTTATAAGCAGCCAGCTCAAGAAAGTATCGGATACTCTTGAGAACGTTCAGAAAAAAATGCTTGCCTTTAGAAAATCAAATCATTTTGTGGTTCCTTCGGAATATTCTCAGATGATGACCGATCAGTATTTTGAAAAGGAAAAGAAACTTAATGTTTTAAGAATAAAAAAAGAGTATTACCTGTATATTCAACGGAGGCTGAAAGAAGATGCCAAATCTGAAGATTTTATGCTTCCTGCTATTTCTGATGAGACAAACGGGTTGGTAAATCAATTGGTTATGGAGTTGTTTACGTTAAAAGAGGAATATGAAACATTAACAGCCAATGCCGATTCTCCTAATCCCTATATTAGTTCTTTGTCGCAAAAAATTGTGATAGCAGAGTCAAACCTGCAGGTTGCCATAAGACAGGTATTAAAGAATATTGAATTGCAGGAAAAGGAGTTGAAAGATAATTTAAAGGTGATAGTGAACGAAATAAAGGATATTCCTGAATTGGAAAAGGAGTATGCTGATATTGAGCGTAACTATAAACTTAATGATGCCATTTATACATTTCTTTTACAGAAACATTCAGAAAATCAGATTGCCAAAGCTTCGAATACACCGGATAATGAGGTAATTGATTCTCCATATGTGTCAGGTATTGTTTCTCCGAATAAAAAGAGCAATTACAGTAAGGCATTTATGCTGGGGCTTTTATTGCCAATTGCTTTGATTTTCCTTAAGGAGTTGTTGAATACAAAAGTGAGAGGGAAGGAAGACCTGGAACATTTGCAGGATAAGATTCCTCTGCTTGGTGTCATTATGCATAACAAAGCAGAAACGCAGGATGTAATACACGAACAGCCTCATTCTGTTGTTAGTGAGGCATTCAGGTCGTTAAGGACAAAGATTAAGTTTATGTCATGTCAGAACGATACCTGGGCTATTACAATTACGAGTACCAATACAGGAGAGGGAAAAACTTTTTGTGCGCAAAACCTGGCATCGGCTTTTAGCATAACCGGTAAAAAGACAGTGTTACTTGGATTTGATATGCGTAAACCAAGGTTGTCTGCTATATTTGATTTGTCGGAAAAGATTGGAATTAGCAGTTATTTAACAAATCAGGCAGAATTTGAAGATATTTGTTATAAAACTGATTATGATAACCTGTTTGTTGTTCCGTCAGGTGCTATTCCGCCCAATCCATCAGAATTGATTTCAGGTGAAAAAACAGGACAGTTGTTTAAATTGTTAAGAGAGAGGTTCGAGGTAATTATTATTGATACTCCTCCTATCGGACTTGTCGCCGATGCACGTATTTTAATGGATTATTCCGATTGTCATCTTTATGTGGTTCGTGCTAATTACACTAACAAGGAGCATATGGGATACTCACTTAATAATTTATTGCTTGAAAATATCAGTCATATGGGAATGATTCTTAACGATGTTTCATTAAAGGATAAAGGGTACGGATATTATTCAGCAGAATACTATGGATAGAAAACCTTTGTTCCTGTTTATACAAACCGTAATTCCGACCAGCAAACTTAAAACAAAAACTATCTGCTGCCCTTTTCCCTTTTTTTGCGTTCCATATAGCGTTTTATCACATTATATGCCTTTATAAGTCCAAGTTCTCCCGATTTACTCAAATCCTCAATACCCTTATCTTCCTGCTGCAGGTATAATTCGGTAAGTCCACGGTTAAAGTATGCCTCGGCAAAATCCGGATTTATTTCTATTGCTTTTGAAAAGTCTTCAACCGCACCTTCATAATCTTTTAATATCGCTTTCACAATTCCCCGGTTATACCATGCAAACTCAAACGTTTCGTCCAGTTCTATAACCTTATTCAGATCATCAAGAATATACTGGTAATCGAGTATCTGTTCCTCTTTTTTCTTTTTGGGAGCAACAGTACCGACAGTACCTTTTACCGATATTGACGATGATGTTCCCTTCAGATTCACCGGATTCGGAACCGACATCTCCTCTTCCATAGCCCTGATAACCTCCACCATCTTGTATCTTACATAAGCCCTGTTGAATAATGTAAGTATATCATCAGGCTTTTGCTTCAGCACGGCATCATAATCCATTATAGCATTGTTATAGTTCATAACAAGACTGTAAAGCACTCCTCTGATAAAATGACATTCATATCCGCACTTATTATTATCAATAGCATCGGAAAAAGCCTTTATCTGATTAAAATATGCCAGCGCTTTATATCCTTCCGCTTCTGCCTCACGGTTAGTTATCTTAAGCTTAACGGGAAACAGTTTTTTATTGTTGAATTTCTCCACCTCTGGTTCAAAATAAACATTGCGAATCATAAGCGAATCGGCAGAATAGAATGACAATCCGAACACAGGTTCAAGATCTATAATTATATTACGATTCTGGATTTTACCTCGGATAGTAGCCGGAACTTCCTCTTCAACCTCTTCCTGTCCGAAATCATCGAGTACCGCAATTTTATCATAGTTACGAATATCCTTATCCGATTTTTTTCTCGTAGCCTTAGGATGTTTCTTACCGTCTTCCTCACCGGAATCCTTATCTTTTGTGCCGTTATTGGAAGCCAGGGCTTTTTTATCACTTTGATTCCGCTTATCAGCCTCCAGTTTCATGGCAGTATTGTAATCCTCGGTAAATCCTTTCAGGTCATTCAGCTTCTGTTTTGCCATAGCCCGTGCATAATAAACAGGAGCAAAATCGGGATAATTTTCAGCTACAATGTCGAAATCAGCAATAGCCTTATCGTATTCACCAATCTGGTTATACAATAATCCCCGGTTATACAAAGTAAGCAGGTCCGTCGGATCAAGAGCCAGCACACGGGAGAAATCTTCAATAGCACGGTTATAATCACCAACCTGTGCACGCAGAATACCCCTGTTTGCATAAGCCATTGCATTTTTCGGATCAAGCTCTATCACTTTATCAAAATCGGCAAGTGTACCTTTCAGGTCATCAAGCTGATAACGTATAACTCCACGGTTCATATAAAAAGAAGGTTCGTCTGGCTCCAGTTCTATAACCTTATTGTAATCGGCAAGTGCCTTTTCAAATTCATTCTGCTGATAGTAAAGGATTCCCCGATTAGCAAATCCGTCGGGCAAATAAGGATTTAGCTTTATTACTTTACTAAAATCATTTATGGCACCGATAGTATCACCTTCGTTAACGCGCGCCATTCCTCTGTTAACCAAAGCACTTACAATGTTAGGACTATACTTAAGAGCTGTATTGTAGTCCTCTATTGCCTCATTGTATTTTTTAAGGTACATTTTACTGTTACCTCTGTTTATCAGGAGGTTTATATTATCGGGTTCAATCTCAAGCCCTTTGCTGTATATTTTTACGGCTTCCTCTGCATCCCCCTCTTTTTGTTTTATGATTCCGTACAGATTGTATGCATTTACAAGATATGGATTTATTTCAAGGGCTTTCTTTATATCCTCTTCAGCCCCCTTGTAATCATCAAGGCTGTATTTTGCAATACTCCGGAAATAATACGGTTCGGCAAGGTAAGGCTTTACCCTAATTATTTTATTAAAATACTGAATGGCAAGAACATAGTCTTCAAAATAGAGAGCATTTCTTCCTATTGCCAGCATCCGGTCAGTATTAATCTGAGCATTTGAATAAAAAGCTGATACAAGGAGAAACAGTATTACGGTAAACTTTTTTGACTTTATCATAAAAAACAATACGCTATCGAATTGAGGCAAAGATAAAAATTTAAATAAACTTTTAATTATTTATAACCTTCCGCCCATATTATATTCAATCCGGATTAGCCGTCAGAAGGTAATATTTCCGCGGAACCAAAGCCCTGTGTAAGACGCACAATCACACTAACAATCAATCAGTTAAAACAGATTACAGATCTATTAACCATTCCGTATTCGGATATGCGAAACAAGACTCAATCCTGACTGCTCTCATACAAAAAAAACAGAAAGTCTTTTATACAACTTTTTTAATGGCACTTTTGTTTTTCTCAGTGCCTGCAAAACAGATGCTCAGAATTAAAGGGTTATTTTATATTCCTTTTCCACAGTGTTACCACAGTTATCCTTTGCTTCTATCTTCATCGTGTGCATACCGCTCTTAACGGGGAAATACTGTTTGTAACCTGTAAGTTTATTATTTTTAGCATCATATTCAAAAAGCACCCATCTGCCGTCAATATAACAATTATAGTTTTTCACTCCGCTCATGGCATCAAAAATCTTCACATCTATTGTTTTTAGTCCCCTGTAATTATTTGCCGACGGAGCACGATATAATTTCACAACCGGAGCGATAGTATCTGCATAAAGGGTAAACTTGCCAAACCCCCGCAGTCTTGCTTTCACCTCGTCGTTCACAGTTTTTCCACCAAGGTAAAAAGGTCTTCCTTTTGCTGTCACTCCTGCAATAAATATCTTATCTGCAGGAACAGATATTGAATCCGGAATTCTAATAGACAGCTCAAATGACTTATGTACAGGAACCTCATCCCGACCTATAACATATACGGGTGATAAAAATCCCGTAGAATCATTATCAACCTCAAAATAAAACGGAGCATCATTATACAATGATGCAGCAGGAATATTCAGACTTATACCGTCTGATGAAAACGTAAACGGCTTATCCCAGGCAATAACAACCTCATCGTTATCTGGTCCGGCAGCCGGTTCATCATTGGGATAAGCAATTCCCTGAAGAATAAAGCTAAGATCCGATTCGTTCCCTGCAGCATCCTTCACCACATATTTCACAATCTTTCGCTCTCCCGGCTTAAGGTTTATTATCCCTTTATTTTTCAAATCTTTATAAACCGTCAGCTTATTATTGGGCTCCACAAAGCTTTTCTGAATTACTTTTCCAGTCCTTTTCTTTTCTCCGTAATCGATCAGGCTGTTCACATATCTTGTTTCCGAAAAAGGTATAGAAGAATAATCCGCCTCAAATATCCTTGAACTGTCAACATAAAGTTCGACGGATCGCACTCCACACTTACGCCAGCTCCCCGAAAAATAATCAAGTACCTGTATTCCCAGTCCTATTTTACCTGATGCATTAATTATTCGTTGTCCCTTTGGATGAAAAACATTGTCGTAATAAACCGCAGGCAGATATTTTGATGAGTATCTGCCCTCGATGCGGGAATTAATATCAAGAGGATAAATTTTCAGTCCCTGAATTCTTGGTTTAATATCATCCTTAACATCATTTCTGAACAATAAAGGATCAATCGGAACCTGAGCATTTGTTTTTCTTATTTCGTAATGCAGATGAGGACCTCCAGAGCTGCCGGAATTACCGGAAAAAGCAATCACCTCACCTTTTTTAACAGGAATTTCGCCTTTTTTTAAAAAAAGCTCTATTGCATAAGATTGTTTTTCATATTGCCTTTTTCTCACTAACGAATCTATTTCAGGAGCAAAACGCTGCAAATGACCGTAAACGGTAGTATAACCATCAGGATGCTGTATATACAAAGCCTTTCCGTAGCCAACAGGTGAGACCTTTATTCTTGCCACAAATCCGTCCTCTGAACTGTATACCCTGTATCCCTGTTTTCCGTTAGTTGCCAAATCGAGACCTGAATGAAAATGATTGGTGCGTATCTCTCCAAAACTACCACTTACAACCGGCTTTATCTTCAAAGGCGGACAAAACCTCTCATCATCTGTTTGTGCAAAACCCGTTGCCACAAAAACAAGAAAAACAAAAATGGAAAAACAGCTCCTCATACCCTCTAAAATTTAAATAAACCAAAAATAATGTGCCACTTTTTAAATACAAAACATTGTAAAGAATAATGTCATAAAAATCTCATATACGCAACCTTTTAAAATAAAGTTCATCTGAAAGATAAAATAATTATGTAAAAGCAGTATTCTATGAAAAATATCAAGCTGATATTTTTAGCCGGCGTGCTTGTGTTTTTGTCGTACAGTTGTAATGATGACGACGGCTACTCTATCGGTGATTTCTGGATTACTATTGGAAACATAGAAGGAACACAAGATAATTTTATTGTTGTAACCGATAACGGTGAAAGGCTTTTTCCCTCTGCAAACATGACTCCGGGATATCCGGTAACAGACGGGGACCGGCTTTGGGTTAATTTTACAATATTGGCGAATGCAGAAGAAAATATGAACTTTGATTATTATGTTAAGATAAACTATTTTAAAGACATACTAACAAAAGACATTTTCATTCTAACTCCTGACAATGAAGACTCTATTGGTCATGACCCCGTATGGGTAAAATATCCGGATAACGATGTATGGATTGCTAACAATTATCTTAACATTTTCTTTTATTACGAAGGAGCACCATGGAAAGTACATTACATAAATGTAGTATCTGACATCAATAACCCAATGACTCCCGACAGTATTCCAATTCTGGAATTAAGACACAATAAAAACGGCGATTATTACACCGAGCCCCTGCTGAAAGGTTTTGTCTCGATAAACCTTACAAGTTTGCAAAAACCTGATAAGGATAGTATTACATTTGTTTTACGGGCAATTGATGCAAACGGTGAATACGGACTTGACAAAGAATACACATACAAATATACCTATTCGTCTTCAGACACTCTGGTTACGAACCTGACAATACAAAATATCCCTGCTGAAAATGTAATGATTAAATAAGACGGGTTATAAACTAAATTCTGATAAACAAGGACTGCTCCGGAAATACCAAACATAGCAGGGGAAAAACACCTATGGTCGTGGACAGTCCTTGTTTATTCATTACTTTAAATACGTTAATATCAATTAATAATATTTTTTTATGTTTTTTTTGACATATGCGATTGTCTGAATAAATTATTTTTCCCTATATTTGCACCGCATTTGAAAAAATGACAACGGTTCCGTAGCTTAATTGGATAGAGCACCTGGTTACGGCCCAGGAGGTTGTGGGTTCGAGTCCCGCCGGAATCACAAGGCAGCAGAAATGCTGCCTTTTTTGTTATCTCCCTCCCTGCACTCATGGATAAACCAAAAGATGCAAGCCGGAATTATGTAAATGTAAAACAATCCAATCCGTTCTGTTCAAAAACCTTTTTTGCATCATATTTATGTTTTATTTTTGAAAAACAAATCATTGCTGATTATGACACAAGAGGTTAAATTTTACTCTCCGGCTGAAGAGTCGGTCAACATATTTTCACACGCATTGGGTTTTGCCTTAAGTATCCCTGCATTTTTTGCACTCATAATCAAGGCAATTAACATGAACAATCCTTTATACTTTTCAAGCTTTCTCATATACGGACTAAGCCTGCTGACTCTTTATGCTGCATCAACTATGTACCATAAACAAAAGAATCCTGACAAAAGAAAAAGACTCAGGGTATTTGACCATGCTGCCATTTATGTGTTAATTGCAGGAACATACACACCTTATTCCTTAATTACTCTTCAGGGTGATTATGGTTGGTGGTTGTTCGGAATCATCTGGGGGATGGCATTAACAGGTATAATTTTAAAAATATTTTTCACCGGCCGATATTCGGTTATTTCAACACTGATGTATGTACTCATGGGCTGGCTGGCTGTTTTTGTAATAAGGCCATTAATGACAAACCTCTCTACCCAGGGCCTTTTCTGGCTGGCAACAGGCGGCATTGCCTACACTATCGGTGCAATCATTTACAGTATAAAGTCTGTTCCTTTTAACCATGCTATTTTTCATATTTTTGTATTAGCAGGCAGTGCCTGTCATTTCATATCAGTATATTTTTATGTATAAAAACAAGAATGCTCAATAAAGACAGAATACATTACAGCCAAAGTGTATCATGATTTTACAATCTGTAAAACGTCTGAATACCGACATTGAAATAAAAAATGCTATTTGCTTTGATTATTAAAAAATCAGGAAAAAGAAAATACAGCAATCGAACAATATAAACTTATCCGAATTTTTGATATATTTGATAAAATTTAAAACATTAAACTAATGAAGTTCATAGTTTCCAGTTTAGAATTATTAAATCACTTACAGGCAATAAGCCGGGTTATAAGTAATAAGAGCACCCTGCCTATATTAGACAACTTTCTGTTTGACCTTAAAGACCAGAAGCTTACACTAACAGCTTCTGACCTGGAAGTTACAATGATAACTTCACTTGTGCCTGACAGTATGGATGGAGAAGGCGTTATAGCTCTTCCTTCACGTTTGCTCTTGGAAACCCTAAAGAAATTTCCCGAGCAACCACTGAGTTTTGACATTAACATGGATACATTTGGTGTTGATATTGTTACTGAAAAAGGTAAATTCAGCATCGTAGGACAAAACGGAGAAGACTTTCCCGAACTGCCTTCTGTCGATGACAATAAAGCTTCAAAACTTCAGGTTCCGGTTGAACTACTTGAAACAGGAATAAACAAAACATTATTTGCAACTGCCGACGATGAATTAAGGCCGGTAATGAACGGTATACTCGTAGAAATTTCACCTGAAAAAATAAATTTTGTAGCATCCGATTCTCATAAACTTGTTCGCTATTCACGACTCGACGGACATGCTGAAATGACAGCATCATTTATCCTACCCAAGAAACCGGCTAATTCTCTAAAAGGAATCTTACCAAAAGAAGATGGTGATGTTGAAATAGAATTTGATGATAAAAATGCCATATTCACACTGCAAAACTATAAAATGATATGTCGCCTGGTTGAGGGCAACTATCCTGCTTACAGCGCAGTTATTCCCCAGGACAATCCGAATAAAGTGGTAATAGACCGAGAGGAGTTTCACAACACTCTGGGCCGCGTTTCTCTTTTCTCCAATCAGGCAAACAACCTTGTAAAGTTAAAGCTTGAAAACAATGAGATGACTGTTTCGGCACAAGACCTGGACTTCTCAATATCGGCATTTGAACGTGTAACATGTCAGTACAACGGTGATGAAATGGAAATAGGTTTCAAATCTGCTTTCCTTGCTGAGATACTTGACAATCTTGGTTCAAAAGAGGTAATACTGGAACTCAGTGATCCTTCAAGAGCCGGCATTCTGCTTCCGTTCGAAAAGAACGAAAACGAAGATGAGCTTATGCTTCTTATGCCTATGATGATTAATGCATAAGAAAGCATTAACAAAATACAAAAAAGAGGATGTCCAAAAAGTCGTCATTCCGAACGGAGTGAAGGAATCTCATAAAGTTTTCATGCTGACTCACAGCAGATTGCTTCGTCGTTCCTCCTCGCAATGACGTTGGATTTATACTTTCTGGACATCTTCTTTTTTATATTCCAATTCTCTTGGAGTATTTTCAACTCCAAGCGAAGGTACTTCAGCTTACGGAAACTTAGGAAATTTTTTAAAATCAGGATCACGTTTTTCGAGAAATGCCTTACGCCCTTCCTGAGCTTCTTCCATCAGATAAAACATCAATGTCGCATCACCAGCCAGCTCCATTATTCCTGTCTGACCGTCAAGCTCAGCATTCAAACCGCGCTTAATCATACGTAAAGCCATAGGACTACGCTGAAGCATTATCTTACACCATTCCACAGTAGCATCTTCAAGTTCGTCAAACGGAACAACTTTATTTACCAGTCCCATATCCAAAGCCTCCTTAGCCGAATACTGCTGACAAAGAAACCATATTTCACGGGCTTTCTTCTGGCCCACATGTCGTGCCAGGTATGAAGAACCAAAACCGGCATCAAAACTTCCAACCTTAGGGCCACTCTGCCCGAATATAGCATTATCGCTGGCAACAGTCAGATCGCAGATTACGTGTAAAACATGACCACCACCAATTGCATATCCGTTTACCATTGCCACCACAGGTTTAGGTAAAGAGCGTATTCGTTTATGAAGATCCAGAACATTAAGACGCGGCACTCCATCCTCATCAATATAGCCGCCATGACCTTTAACATTCTGGTCTCCTCCGGAACAAAAAGCTTTATCTCCCTCTCCAGTTAAAATTACCACGCCCACATTCTGATCTTCTCGGCAAATATCAAATGCCTCAATCATCTCTTTCACGGTTTTAGGTCTGAAAGCATTGTAAACACGGGGACGGTTTATGGTTATTTTAGCAATTCCTTCCCAATACTCAAGCCTGATATCCTCAAAATCCTTTAGTTTTCTCCAGTCTCTTTTACTCATAATTTTATATTCTTTATTTGATATATCAATACTGAATCTCCTGTACGGTTCCGTTTATGTTATTACACTTACTCTGCGCCTGTAAAAATATTACTATTTAATTTCTTTCAGATGCTCAAAATATTTTTTCAACACTTTTGCATTCTCCTTTGCCGGCGTTATCACTTCCATTATGGAAGGTCTATTTTTTTCTTCAAGAAAAGCAGACAGCAACGTCTCAAACTCTTCACCACTTGTTGCACAAAGATAATTTAACCCGTACATCTCTGCCAGCGGCTGAATGGATTTTGAATGAGTTACCTCAAAGTAATCTTCAAGATGCCCCGATTCTGAAGGACCTGGAATAAAACGAAATATCCCACCTCCCCCGTTATTCACAACTATTATTTTAAGGTTTGCCGTAAGATATTTATTCCATAAGCCGTTACTGTCGTACATAAACGAAAGATCTCCGGTAACCAGCAACATATCGTCACCTGAAACATATGCCGCACCGATTGCTGTACTAACCGTACCATCAATACCACTTGTGCCTCTGTTTGAATAATTACGTATTTTATAAAAACGTTCAAATAGTTGTGCATACCTTACCACTGTACTGTTCCCCCAATGCACTTTATATTGTTCAGGCATCATTTTCTGTAAAACATCAAACACTTTTAAATCGCTCCAAGGTGTTTGCTTCAGATATTCATTATGATATCTGCTAACCATTTCAAATCTGTTATTCCAGAATTCAAAATATCTGTTTTTCCCGTTTTTGTTTATCAATGACAGCAACTGACTTGTCAGCTGCTCAAGTTTTACCGGAATGGAGTGTGTAAGATGCATGTATGTATCCATCAATGGTTCATATTTACTTACATGCCAGTGATATCTGGGAGGATTCTTCCTCAAAAATGTTTTAACCATTTTTGATACAACAGCCCCTTCTGTAGTTATAAGCAAATCCGGCCTGAACACAGCATATTCTTCTTCCGAGATTGTAGACACCATTCTGTCGATACAGGGTAAAATATTCTCACCGGCAATATTGGTGAGGGTTTCGGTTAGCACTACAGCCTTCCGAGTTTCGGCAAGTTTCTTAAGTACATTTCTCAACTCTCCGCTTCCCTCGTTCTCTCCTAAAAGAATCAGCACATTCTCAGAGTTATTCCATATCTCCGCAAGCTTATTTAAATGACTGTCGTTTAATATTCCTGCTGGTTCTATATATTCAATAACCCTTGTTTTATCAGCGGTCATTCCCGTTTTGCCATACAAAGGCTCTTTAAAAGGAATATTGATATGAACCGGACCACGTTTCCTGACATGACAGTTTATAACTGCCTCATTAATTAAACGGTTCACATACCATTCATCCTGTTCATCATAAACAACTGATGGTAATGAACACGAATAGTTTACATGTTTGTCAAGTGCTCCGTTCTGTCTTATTGTCTGACCGTCGCCCTGATCCATCATCTCAGCAGGTCTGTCGGCAGAAACAACAACAAGAGGAATATGACGGTAAAATGACTCGGAGACAGCAGGATAATAATTCAACAAAGCAGAACCGCTTGTACAGACGAGTGCGACAGGTTGTTTTTTCTCAATTGCCATTCCTAATGCAAAGAAGCCGGCACTCCTTTCATCAACAATGGTATAACAATTAAAGTAATCGTCTCCGGCCAATGCAATTATTAAAGGTGCATTTCTGGAACCGGGAGAAATTACAACATCTCTGATTTCATGAGATTTAAAAACTGAAGAAAGTATTCGGGCTGTCTTTTTATCTGATGTGGACATTTATTTTAATTGCTTAATCGTTCAACAAACTAACATACTGAAATAACGATTACATATATGAATAGTTCAGGAAACATTTATTTTATGACATCAAGAAGAGTTCGGGCTTTCATATCTGTTTCTTCCCATTCAAGAAAAGGATCAGAATCTTTAGTAATACCGCCACCAACAAACAACTGAACTCCATTGTTTGTAAACTGAAGGCACCTCAGATTAACATAAAGACCGAATCCGTCTTCACAAACAGACCCGAGATATCCGGTATAATAAGTTCTGTCATAACGTTCAACCTCGGCTATAATTTTTTGAGCTTTATCTTTTGGCAAGCCACAAACAGCCGGGGTAGGATGAAGCTTATTAACTAGTTCTGCAATAAGATTCATATTATCTTTTTTAAACCTGAAAGTAGTTCTAATATGAGACAATTTGCCTGACTTCACAGTTTCCGGACCTCTCATTTCATAATTATCAATACCGGTCTCAACAATAACGTTTCTGATATAATCAGTTACAATCTGTTGTTCGACCAACTCCTTTTCACCCCACAACTGATTAAACGACAGTTCGGGTTGCCACCATGCAGTACCGGCCAGTGAAACAATTCTGAACACTCCCTCTTTCCCCGTAATAAGTGTTTCCGGTGTGGCTCCCAGCCACATTCCTATGTCTGGTATATAATATACATATACAAAAGCATTAGGATATCTGGCACAAAGTTCAATAAACATTTTAACTGCATGATACGGCCTTATACCTTCCACATTTATTACCCGTGAAAGAACAACTTTATCGAGTTCCGTATCTTCAATCTCCCGTTTAACCTGCTTAATAAGCGACACATACTCCCGTTTATGAATATCGCGCCAGGGTTTTGTCAAGATATGAGACTGCGGAATTCTCAGGTTTTCTCTAACCAGTTCGGACACCTCATATTCGGAATGCACAACCTCTCTCCTGCCTGTATCAATAAAATATGTTTTATGATTATTTACATCAAACGGAGCAACAACAAAACCGGAATTATTTATCCAGTCATTATCATTTATAACTCTGGCATTACCGGCTATATGTACTATCTGAGAAGTAACCGGCCGGCGATAAAACACCCAGGAATCAACACTTTCTGAATTTCCGCTGTTTTGCATTTTTGCATTTATACGGTTATAATTCTCAAATATAATAAATATAGCTTAAGAGCACCATATTAAAAATACGTAAACAGTTAATATGTGACGAAATATTTCTATTAACTTTGTATAAAACTCAATGATTATGGATAATAAATATGATCTGAAACAACTTCATTACAGGGATTTGAAAAATAACAAATTCGAAATCGCAATATTACCCTGGGGAGCAACAGAAGCACACAACTATCATTTACCTTACGGAACCGACAATTATGAAGTGACTGTAATTGCCAACAAATCGGCTGAAATAGCATCAGAATACGGCGCCGAGGTCCTTGTTCTTCCGCATATTCCTTACGGTGTTAATACAGGGCAGACTGACATTCCTTATGTTATGAATATGATGCCTTCGACTCAAAAACTGATAATAGAAGACATTACGGAATCATTACAAAGAAGTGGTGTAAACAAATTATTGATTTTAAACGGACACGGCGGAAATGACTTCAAAGCTATTATCAGAGAAACCCTACATAAATTTCCCGACATGTGTATTTGTTCGGCAAACTGGTTCGAAGCTCTCGATCATGAACAATACTTCAACTATCCGGGCGAACATGCCGATGAAATGGAAACCAGCTTAATGTTGCATTTATACCCAGAGCTTGTACTTGACCTGGATGAAGCCGGTAACGGCCAGAACAAAAAATTTACGGTTCAGGGATTAAATGAAAAATGGGCATGGACCGAACGTAAATGGTCATCAGTATCGAATGATACCGGAATAGGTAATCCGGCACACTCAACTGCTGAAAAGGGCGAAACATTTTTCAATGATCTTTGCCAGAAACTCGGCAGGTTTATTTATGACCTTGCCATAACTCCTTTAAATAAGTTTTACCAGTATTAAAAATATATCGTTAAAACAGTACCAGTTCAACCGGACGGTGGTCGCTGACAACAGACCTGTAATCAGGCTCACACATATCGGGTCTTACGGTAAAAACGGTATCTACATAATCGAAACACTCATTGGTTATCAATAAATGATCGAGATGACTTGGATACGACGGATAAGACCAGTATGATGAGTTTCCTGTTGCTATGCTCATATCAGAGAAACGATAGTTTAACGAATCAACTATAAAACTCCAGAACACATTACTTTCTTCGTCGGCTCCGTCGATACGGTCATTCATATCACCTACTACTATTACTTTTTCTGTTGAGAGGTTCTCATCTATGTAAGCCTTAAGTTGCTCAACGGCACTTCTTCGGCGGGCAACATTATCTTCACCGCTACAGCATTTAAAATGATTGTTTATTATATAAACATCCTCGTCAGTAGGAATATGTTTTACTTTGATTTTCAGTGGTGGCCGGGGGAAGGCATAAGTATCATCAGGGAACAGGGCTTCTGTATAGTCTGTCATAAGCTGAATTTCACTTGTTTTATACAGATATCCAAGAGACATTGTCCACGACTGTACAGGAGAAAAAAGATAATTCCAGCCCGGCATTGCATTTGCCAGCTTCTCAAGATTATAGGCCGAACTTATTTCCTGTACTGCAATAATGTCTGCATCCATATGATTTAACAAATCAGAGGCATAAAGTATTGTTTCATCTCCCTCCACCGGAAATTCTTTCATATTAAAGGTCACAACCTCCAGTTTGCTACTATTACCAGGAGTAACACAATCTGTGAAATCAATCTGTGGATTTTCAGGAATCTGCGTATCATCCTCATCACACGAAACAATAAATACCGACAGCAAAAACAATATTGCAAAATAATTAACTTTCAACTTCATAATATAACTTATAATATTTTAGTCCTTTCGCCTGATCATAGCCTTGCTCAATATACTGGCGTTTTCCGTGAATATATACATGGAAATTCTTATCCAGCTTAAGAACCGATTTAAAATGTTTCTTTTCCTGTTTTACCGCGCTTTTTGATATGTCAAATTCGCTTTGCAAAGGAATACTTTTTTCCTCTTCAAAAAAAGTTTTATAATCACGAAATGCATCCACTACCTCCGGATCCATTATAACTTCATTCTCGAACCGTTGCTCGTTAAAGTTATCGTTCTTACTGAAAAACTCCATAGAGCGGTTCAGTAAATCTATCTGTTCTGTTTTCGGAACCTCGTGTTCTTCGTTAAAAACCTCTCCCACAAAGTTTTTACATAACTCGAGATAATTATTTGTAA
>JAADEM010000016.1 GCA_013153405.1 Chlorobiota bacterium | reverse complement strand
TTTTAATATCTTCAGATGAAATAACATTAATTACAGAAGGTGTTTCAACCAGCTTTTCACTCTTTTTATTTGATGAAAAAACTTTAATATTCAATATTTGCTCAAGATCCATATTAAAAACGGATACTGTATCCTGAGAATACATTTGAACAGAAATCAATAATATTATTATGACAAAAAAGTATCTTTTCATTAAATATTAAAACACTAAACGATAAATATTTAAAATCCACTATTAAAATAGAGAAATTTTATATTTATTTAATGAAAATATGAGTCGATTTTTCTTAATTCATAAATAAAAACACATTTAACAATACTAATGCATGTGTTACGGGCTTTCACACTGGCAGTCAGTCCAGACAGACACACTGAAGTAATTACAGTAAAAAAGGTTGCTTACTGCACATTTGACATACAAAACTGACCTTTGGACAGGACAAATAAATTAAGTTTCATTGGAATGGTTTTTGTAAATTAGAAGGCAGCAAATATTCCGGATGTGTTTTTATGTTGCTTATTAAAAATAACAATACCATTAATTAATTCATAAACAATTAATATTACCGGAAATCTTGTAAAACCAATAAAACAAGGAGATGAAATATGAAATATATCGATTATTATAAAATACTGGGGGTTAGCAAAAATGCTTCTGAAGCTGAAATTAAAAAGGCCTATCGTAAACTAGCACGCAAATATCACCCTGATGTTAATCCGGGAGATAAAAATGCGGAACATAAGTTTAAAGAAATAAATGAGGCTTACGAAGTATTGAGCAACCCTGAAAACAGAAAAAAATACGACCAGTACGGTGAACACTGGAAACATGCTGATGAGTTTGAAAAAGCCAAACAACAGCAACAATACTCATATCAGCATGCAGGCGGTGGTATGGGCGGATTCGAAGATGCTTTCGGAGATGGTTACAGTGAAAGCGGATTCTCTGATTTCTTCGAAAACCTGTTCGGTAGCGGAGCCGGGCGTTCACACCGTAGTTACAGTTCAGCTAAATTCAGAGGCCAGGATTATACCGCCGAACTGCAACTCTCACTACAAGATGTATACAAAACACATAAACGTGTTTTGACTGTTAATGGAAAGAACATCAGAATAACCATACCTGCCGGGGTTGAAAACGGCCAGGTGATAAAAATAAAAGGACACGGAGGTCCCGGAATAAACGGCGGACCAAACGGAGACCTTTACATCAAATTCACTATTGTGAACAATACTCCCTTCAAGCGTGACGGCAACAACCTGTACCTGACAGTTGATCTTGATCTTTACACCGCTGTACTGGGGGGTGAGATAATGGTTAATACAATGGACGGCAAAGTTAAGCTTAAGGTTAAGCCCGAAACACAAAACGGGACTAAAGTTAAACTGAAAGGCAAAGGTTTCCCCGTATACAAAAAAGAAGGTGTTCACGGCGATCTGATAATCACATACAACATAAAGATCCCGACTAATCTGACACCTAAAGAGAAAGAATTGTTTAAAGAACTGGCTAAACTGAGAAAATAATGGATACAAAGAATTTAATACCGATAGATCAGCTTTGTGGAGTGTACGAAATACCCAAGTCATTCATCGATGCTCTGTGCAACTATGAGCTTGTAGAAGTGGTTGACATGAACGAGGAACAATACATTCCGCAAGACCACATAAAAGACATTGAAAAGATGATGCGCCTGCATTTCGACCTTGATATCAATTATGAAGGTCTGGATGTGGTTATGCACCTTCTTGAAAGAATTGACGAATTGGAAAAAGAAGTGAATTACCTTAAAAATAAGCTTTCGATTTATGAAAGTGAGTTTTAGATAGAAAATTATTACAAATGATTTAAATACCCCTTTCAATGAAAATTGGAGGGGTTTATTTTTTTACTGTTGATTATCTTTTGTTGTTACGTTAAATTTGATATAACAAAACAACAATTATGAGTATTCTGCAATTACACAGCTCAATATCTGTCTGCCCCAAATGCTCCCTCCACAAAACACGCATAAAGCCTGTACTGCCCGAAGGCAATCCCGGTTCCGGAATAATGATGATAGCTCAGTCGCCGGGAAAAGTTGAGAACCAAACGGGCAGAATGTTTACAGGACCATCAGGCAAGATATTCAACGAGCTGCTGAAACATGCCGGGATTTCAAGAAACGACTTCTACCTGACAAACCTGATAAAATGTATGCTAATAAAATCCCGTGATCCGTCAAGGGAACAGTGGTATGCGTGTACGCCTTGGCTGATAAAGGAGATAGAACAGATAAAACCTAAAGTGATTGTACCGCTCGGCTTTCAAGCAACAAAGTTCGTTTTGACATATCTTGGCATTCCCCGTCCGCCGGGTAAAAGCTATCGCAAACTGTTCGGCAATTTCATAAAAACAGAAAAATATGTTATCTTACCGTTACGTCACCCCACAGCATTGCTATTTAATCCCGACAAGAGGAAGGTGATGGAGGAAAATTACAAAAAACTGAAAGAACTAATGTTATAATTTTGGTATCAATATGTTATTGCTTGGGGGATGTCCCAAAAGCATAACACAACGTCATTGCGAGGAGGAAAGACGAAGCCAGCCTGACCAAATCGGGCAGGCAATCTACTGTAAATAAATGTAAAAGTTTTATAAGATTCCTTCACTCCGTTCGGAATGACGACTTTTGGGACATTCTCTATAATAGTTTAACTCCCTCGGAGTAAAAATACTTTTGTCAACCTAATTCTGTATAGATCATGAACAAACGCCTAAAAAACACTAAGAAGACCTTTTCATTCCTTGTATTGATCTTACTGTTTGCAACTACAAACGGAAATTCCCAGTCACTAAAATACGAATGGCAGACAGAACCAGTACTAAAGGTTCCTGAATCTGTACTTCTCGATAAAGGTAAAGACATCCTGTACGTATCCAACATCAACGGTACACCTGTAGAGAAAAACGGAAAAGGATTTATCTCGATAATGGATAAAAACGGGAAAGTTAAAACACTGAAATGGGCAACAGGTCTGAACGCCCCGAAAGGTATGGATATAAAAGACGGTAAGCTTTATGTTACCGATATCGACAGGATTGCTGTTGTCAATACAGAAACAGGCAATATTGAAAAGTACATAGAGATTCCCGGTTCAATATTTCTGAATGATGTCGCAACCGGCTCAGACGGCAATATTTATGTTACCGATACACGTAAGGGGGTTATTTATGTTCTTAAAAATAACAAGCCCGAGATATGGAGCAATGATGAACATCTTCAGGGAGTAAACGGTATTACAAGAGAAAATGACTATCTGATGATTGGCTCAAAAGGATACCTGCTGAAAGGAAACACTTCGACCAAAACATTAACTGTTGTTGCAAAAGTTCCCGTTCAAATCGACGGATTAATTCCGCTTGGCGAAGGTAAATATGTTGTTTCAGCCTGGACAGGAAAAATTTTGTTCATATATCCCAACGGCAGTCATAAAGAATTGTTCGATTCAGAACCGCTGAATTTTCATACTGCCGATATGGGATACCTGCCGGGCCAAAAATTATTGCTAATCCCGACTTTTACTGACAGGGTAATTGCCAAAAAGCTAATTATACCTTAACAAAATTAAGTGTAACAAACCTGCAAATATATCCCGGGTCAAACACTCTATAAACCAAAAAACAATACAATTCGGTGCTATTATTCCAGCTCCTGTTTTATCTTTCAAAAAAAGAGGATATCCTAAAAGCCTTTAACGACAATCAGGACATCCTCAGTCATACCCAAAAACACAAAAATAATTCCGTTGGAACGCAGCACTTATTTATTCCTTAGGGTTCCACGGAACAATCCTTATTTCTTTTAAACTATAGTTTTTATCATCAGACAAAAGGGATACAGAGATTTTATGCTTTCCTCCCTTTTTGAATTTCAGCAAACCCATTTCGTAATATTTATAAACCTTGCATGCATTCTGTTCATTCACAAGTGTATCACCTTCATTGGTGGTTATTTGCCATACAACCCTCTTTTCACCTGAATAGTTCAGATCTACGTGGTAATACCCTTTATCTTTCACATCAACGGTCCAGGTAACTTTACTGTCTGTTGTCCAGTCATGCACCTGCCATACATGCTTCCATTCTCCGAATTTCTCCATCCATCGTTTCTCCTCCTTGTTGCAGTTTTCAGTGTGAGCAAAAACAACAGACAAATCAGTAGTGTAGTAAGGATCTATTGCCTGTGTGGTATCAACTACCCATATACTGTCCGGTTCCAGTTTAATTACTGAAACCAGATTGTCCGGTCTTTGACAGGGAAGTTTCAGAGTTATCCAACTTCCCTCCTCTATTTTTATATCAGCATCAATAAATTTGTCGTCATAAACGACTTTTGCGCTTTTAATTCCGGAAAGCATTCCAGGTAACGATAATTTTCCGTTCTCCGGCCACTGAAACACACAAACATTCATTGTTCCGTCAGGAGTTACCGTAACATCCCCCCACGGAAGAGCGTGTTTCCATGGAGAAGCGCCGGCTGCATATATAACTTCAGGATGTTTCTTTATCCATTTACCGGATGTAGTCAAAGCTATTTTAACAGGTTCGGTTATACTTCCATCCCCTTTGGGGCCAACATTAAGCATGTACGTCCCTCCTCTTGCTACAACCGATATCAGGTTTTCAAGAATACGTTTAGGGCTTTTCCAGTTTTTGTCGTACCATGCATATCCCCACGAGTCGTTTGTAACATCTACAGTTTCCCAGTATCCCGGAATATTTTGCAAGGGGATATCCATATCTCCAAGAGTCTGGTAATCTCCGAGACCGTGCCCTATTCTGCCTGAAACAAGAGCTTCTGGCCTGTTTTTTCTGACCACTTTAACAAGCTGTTCTGCATATTTTTTTTCAATATCACCCGGTGTATCGAACCATACCAGTACTATATCTCCATAATTTTTAGTAATTTCATTTACCTGCGGAAGACACTTTTTCTTAAAGTAGTAATCGAATCCTACCTTCTTTCCTTTAGGAGTTGTTTCGGGTCCGCCGTTACCTCCGGGGAATGTCCAGTCCTGATTATGGGAGTAGTAAAAGCCAAATCCCAATCCTTCTTTTTTGCATGCTTCTGCCATCTCCTTAAGCGGGTCACGACCAAAAGGTGTAGCAGTAACATTGAAATTATTGCTTTTTGAGTTATACATAGCAAAACCGTCGTGGTGTTTTGCTGTGATTATTATGTACTTCATTCCGGCATCCTTAGCCAGCTTAACAATCGAGTCGGCATTGAATTTATCGGGATTGAATGTTCTTGCCTGCTCTTTGTACTCATCGACCGGGATACCTGCCCTGCGCGGATTCATCAGCCATTCGCTTATACCGTAGTATGTTTTTCCATCCCACCGGCCGGCAAGCTTCGAATAGAGTCCCCAGTGAATGAACATTGCATAATTTGCCTCATCAAAGAATTTCAATTTTGAGGAATCCGCATTTGCAGAGGAAACAGTTCCGTTATCCCACATCTTATCCATGCTTTTGTTCCCGGTGTTTTGTGCACACACAGAAAAAATAACAAAAAGAGAAACTGTTAAAACGATTATTCTTTTCATCAGATTTAATTTATTATTCCGGATACCGGAGTTGCTTTGTTAGTCCGGAACAGAGCATAAAATACCCTGTTCCCTTATTACGGGGAATTAAAAAATCAATTAAAGCATAACCCTGAAAAATCAGGGCTACGCTTTATGACAACAGTATTTCTACTGATATCCGGGGTTCTCTACAAGGTTTGGATTATTGTTTGTCAGTTCAAGAGTTAAAGGATAGTAATAATTACGTTCCAGAAACTGCGGAGTTGGCAATCCGTCATGATTAGGAATAATCTCGAGCTTGAACTTACGGGTTTTATAATCAAGTATAAATTTGATATTCGACAATGGTTTTGAAAGAACATCCACAGCAATTCTCCAGCGGCGAACATCCCACCAGCGATGGGCTTCAAAAGCCAGCTCTATACGGCGCTCATGCCTTATCTTATCCCTGTCGATAGTAGTCAGTTGAGCAACACCTGCACGTTCTCGAATCTGGTTTACAAGCTGTAATGCCTCATCCGGCCTGTTTAGCTCAAACGCAGCCTCAGCTTTGTTTAACAGTATCTCGCCAAGCCGGAATACTATCCAGTCGGTTTTAGAGGTTCCCCAGGTAGGAACTATACCAAGCGACTCATCCAGATACTTTAACATCATAAAAGGTGTTCCGTATGGTCGTTTATCAGGATTGGCACTCCGGCCGCGTCCAGGTATTCCCTTATATTCATCCTCGGTAATTGTACCGTCTTCTGTAATTATCCCTTTGTACACCTGAAGTGTATCGCCAAGCCATACAGAGCCCTGTGTCTGCAATGAAGCATGAAAACGCGGGTCTTTATTTCCGAACAACTCATCTACTGTCCACAAATAGCCGTTATCGATTTTATCCCTGTCGATGATGCCCGGACTTCCGTCCTTGTATTCATATGCTTCAGCAGTTTCAAGATATGCACAACTCTGTCCTCCACAACCCCATGGATGATAGCCGTAAGGTTCGTTCATCAGGTCCCAGCCATGAAACTTTCCGGAAGGACCGTCAAACATCTCTGAGAATATAACTTCCTCATTATTTTCATCCATAAAGATGTTTCTGTAATTGGTTGCTTTATCAGGGTCTTTATCGTAAAGAGCAAAGTAACCACTGTTAATAATACTGGTAGCAGCATCATATGATGCCTGATAATAGCTGTCAGCCCTGTCGGCAGGGATGCCTATCACACCGTCGAGCTGGACATTTCCCCACTGTGCTATACTTCCCGCATACAAAGCAGCACGGCATTTAAGTGCAAGTGCAGCATACTTTGTAGGACGGCCGTCATCCATTTTCACGTCTTTCAGTTCACCAGAAATAGCATCACATTCCGATATGATAAAATCGTAAACATCGGCTTCTTTATCACGTGCAGGATAAAGCTCCTCCTGCGGATCATCTATATTCTGAACTTTTGTAATAAGAGGTACACCTCCGTAACGTTTCACCATATTGAAGTATGCAAAAGCCCTTAGGAAACGGGCTTCGGCAGTTCTCTGTTTTTTAAAGTCCTCATCAACCTGAGCATCTGCTATCTTCTCGATAAAATAGTTAAGTTCGCGTACCAGCGGATATGCCCACCAGCTGTTAAAACAATTATCAACTCTGAAATCGTACGGCTTGTAACCCCCGGTTTCCCAGCTTGGTTCCCAACCTGCAGCACATTCATCCGAGATGTTTGTTATGGTCGATACGGGAAACCACGCACGACTCAAAGGACCACTTGCCCATCCGCGATGACTGTCGTATTCGATATCGTTAATGAAAGTTGAAAGATCGTAACTGTTTGCCAGATAGGAATCAATAAGTGACGGATCGGACCAGACTATCGGGTCGGATATCATTCCCAGCGGTTCTTTATCGAGAACATTGTCGCAAGAACCCAGCGTAAGAATCAGTGTCAGAATGAGAAATATATATTTCTTCATGATGTTATATTTTTAGTTAATTGATTACAGAGTTAATTTTATTCCAAGCGTGTAAGTTGCCTGCTGTGGATAGTAATACCAGCCGAGCTGTGAGTTATCGTCCAGTGTGGACCTTGCTTCGGGGTCGTAACCGTAATCCTTCAGCTTGTCCCAGGTCAGAATATTAGTTCCGCCAAAATATATGCGTAAACCATTCAAGTGAAGTGTTTGCAATGCTTTCTTTGGCAGATTATATCCTATATCAAGACTTTTCAGGCGAAGATAACCGGCCTGCTTGAAAGTATAATCAGACAAACCTCCGCCCTGTGCAACACTTCCCGGACGGGGAACAAGTGCATGAGGATCATTATTCTCTTCAGTCCAACGAAGCTCGAAACGCTCCTGCGACATTGGCAACTCAACATTTACATAGTTTCCTGCGGCTCCCTGGAACAGTGCATTAAGGTCAAATGATTTATATCTCACTCCGAGTGTTAAACCGTACATCCAGTGCGGCAATGTTCCGTTACCAATCTCAACCTTGTCTTTCCAGTCCAGAACACCATCACCGTTTATATCGATATATTTTATATCACCGGGTTTAATAGAGATATTTCCCATTCCATCCTGATCGAATGTCATATTGTCAATCTCCTCCTGCGATGTATAAAGTCCGTCGGTTTTATAACCCATAACACGGTCAACCCAGTTTCCTGTTTTCTGGAAAACTCTTACTTTCTCCGGATCATCAGAGTAATCAGGCTCTTCGTAATGCTCCCATTTAGCTCTCGACCATGAAACATTAAGTCCGACATCGAAGTTAAAACCTCCTACAGTGAACCGTGAACCCACCAATGCTTCAAAGCCACGGTCACTCTGACTGTTGATATTTTCCGGAGGCAGACTTGCGCCGAATGTTGAAGGCAGCGACTGTGCTCTTGTTGCCGGTATTCCGTTCAGCTTACGGTAGAAAACATCAAACTCACTGTATAATTTCGAACCCCACATGTTCAAATCAACACCAAAGTTATATAGGTTTATCTCTTCCCAGGTAAGGTTCGGGTTTGCAAGACCGGTTGTAACAAGGCCTGTCATCAATCCTGTTGAATAGAGATAACTGCGGCCAACTTCATATCCTGACATATAGGCAAAGTTACCTACCAGGTCGTAGCCTGTCTGACTGTAACTCAATCTCAGTTTCAGATTATCAACAGCAGAAGCTCCGCTCATAAACCCCTCTTCCGACATACGCCATCCTGCTGAAACACTTGGGAAATAGCCCCATCTCTTATCTTCCGGAAATTTTGCCGAAGCATCAGCTCTGAATGTTGCCTGAATAAGATATTTACCTTTATATGAATAGTTAACCCTGCCAATGTAACTTTTACGTCCCATCTCTTCGGCACTACCATAACCGTACTGATCAACCGGACTACCTGCAAATAAATATTCGATATTAGGAGTAAGGAAATGCTGACGGCTGGCAGTGATGTAATCGTTCCAGTAATCAATCTGTTCGTAAAGAGCAAGAGCACTTATTCTGTGATCGTTGAAAACACCTTCGTAGTTCAGTGAAAACTGATTAGTTGTGGTCCTGTTGTATGTTCTCCATTCCTGCAAAGCAGCTCCGTCGCCCATCCATTCACCTTTAAGAGTGTAGGTGTCGGTATCATAATTGTATTCCCAGAACTTAAACGGCTTGTCCATCTTACGGCGTTTCTGATACTCTGGATTGTAACTGTAAAAATATTTTGCCGACAAACCTTTAATAAACTTAAAATCGTATTGAAGCGAACCTGCCAGTTTTATGTTCTGTGTATATTCGTTTGCGAATCCACTAATCTCACTGTTCGATGTCATGTAAGCACTACCGTTAGCATCCGAACCGGCATATGGGTATTTTGTAGGATCGGGAAAATGTGCCGGATATATTGCCAGAGTCTGCCAGAAATCCTGCCAAAGAAACTGGTCGTTTCCGAAATCCTCACGGGCAGGAAATTCCCTTGTTTTATTTATATTAGATAGGTCAAGATGCATTGACAATCCTTCGGTTATTTTAATATCGACGTTTGTTCTGAAGTTTGTACGATCATACTCTCCGCCGTTATTTTTCCAGAAAGCATCCTGCGACATATAACCCAGGTAAACATAATACCTAACCTTCTCTGTACCGCCTGTCACCGAACCGTTATAGTTTTGCATAGGAGCATAATCGCTAATCAGTTCATCGTACCAGTCGGTATTCGGATAATTGGGGTCTGTGCCTTCATAATATTTTTGCACATCCTCTTCCGAGAAACGTTGCTGACTCTCATCAAGTCCCTGATTGATCTTACTCTCGCGGTCGTACTGTGCATACTGGCCTGCTGTCATCGGCCTTGGATAGTTGGTTATAGTCTGGAAAGTATAAGATGCATTGAATGTAGCAGTGGTCTTTCCCTCTTTTCCGCGTTTGGTTGTAATAAGTACCACACCGTTACCGGCACGGGCTCCATAAATAGCTGCGGAAGCATCTTTCAGAACAGAGATCGATTCTATCTCATTAGGATCGATATCGTTGAAATCACTTACAACACCATCAACGATGATAAGAGGTTCTCCAAATCCCCTGATACTTATTGTAGCCCTGTCATTACCTGGTGATCCCTGCGACTGCTTGACTATAAGTCCGGGTAATCTTCCGCCAAGAGCATTGGTCGTGCTTGCTACCGGTGGAATAGTCTTTAAAGTACGGTCATTTATAGAAGAAATAGCTCCCGTTACGTTACCCTTTTTCTGAGTTCCGTAACCAACCGAAACAACTTCCTCAAGCCCAATAGACTCCTCGGGCAGAGCAATATCAATTTCTGTATTACCGGCTACCGGTACTTCTACGGTTTTATAACCGATAAAAGAGAAAACAATTACCGCATCATCGGGAACTCCGGTAAGTTCATAATGACCGCTGGCATCTGTAATAGTACCTATTGTAGTACCTTTAACAAAAACGTTTACACCCGGAAGAGTCTCACCCTGTTCAGATGTAACTGTTCCGCTGATCTTTTTGTCCTGTAGAAGATTTCCGGCACTTGGATTGTTTACACCGGCATAAATATTTACTGACGTAAAAAACAACATTAACAATGTCATTCTAACAATAACCAGTAAAGACATTTGTTTAGATATAATTTTCATTGATTTGTTTTTTTAGTTAATCGGAAAGTGATTTAAATACTGATAAGCTTTAAAATACATATTCGGGGGAATAATTTTATGCTTATCCTGAGCCGGAAGGGTAAAAAAGACATTTCATAAATTTTGTTTTTAGTTGAACTTACATTGATTTTAGCTCTATAGCCAATGTAAAAGTCTCAACTATATATTTATTATACTTTCTCAAATCTGCCATTAATTTGCTAAAATCGCTCACACGAAAAGAGCAAACATAATCCATTGATTTAATGCACATAACACTCACTCTTGCTTATTTCCTGCATTGTTTTTTCTTAAAAATTCGGATGGAGAAACCCCATAAAGCTTTTTGAATGACGTGGAAAAGTAAGACCCCGATTCTATTCCGATACGGTACATTACCTCGGTAACATTCAGCCCCTCATTTCCGGTTAGCAGTTCTGCAGCCCGCTGAAGACGATAATTACGCAGATACACATTAGGTATCTGTCCTGTAAGCTGTTTCAAACGTCTGTAAAACTGTGATGAACTGAGCCCTATTTCCCTGGCAAGTTCCTCAACTCCAAAGCCGGAATCGGAAAGATTGCGTTCTATAGCTTCGATAACCTCATTCAGGAATTTCTTATCGCGTGCCGAAATCTCAATGCTCTTATCAGGAATGGTACTGCTTTTCGAAAAGTGCTCCTTCAACCGTATATTGTTTTCGATAAGTTTTTCAACTCTGACACGCAGATGTTCTAAAGAAAACGGCTTACTAATGTAATCGTCAGCACCAAACTCGAGTCCTTTAATTATATCTTCATTATCTCCCAGGGCAGTAAGCAAAATAACCGGAATGTGGCATGTATCCGGATTTGACTTTATTTTTTCACAAAAATCAAAACCGTTCATTTCCGGCATCATTACATCACTTATTATCAGGTCGGGCTCTTTCTGATTCACTTTATTCAATCCTTCCATGCCGTTTTGCGCAATGAAAATTTCATATTTTCCACCAAAAGCATCTATAAGAAAATCTCTGACCTCCGGCTCATCCTCAACAATGAGCAGAGTGTGTTCTTTGGAGATCTCATCAGCTCCTGCCGGTGGTTCGTTCATCAGAACACTCTGTCCGGGTATCCAGTCCTTAATAAAAGACCTTGTTTTTCCCGTGGCTTCAGCTTCTGCAGTGTCGTTTGCTGGAATAAGAACGGTAAAACAGGTTCTGACTCCGGGCTCACTATCCACATTTATATTACCTCCCATCAAATCTATAAGTGACTTGCAGAATGCCAGACCAATACCTGTACCTCCCACACTCTCCTTTCCGTTACTTATCTGGTAAAAGCGCTCAAATATCTTACCCAGTTTCTCACGTGGTATTCCCTTTCCTGTATCAATAACTTTTATCTGGACACTTTTCATTCCTCCTTCTTCAACCACGTCGGCCTCAATACTTATGTTTCCGTGTGCCGGAGTATTGCGGAAAGAATTTGACAGCAGGTTAAAAATAATACGCTCTGTTTTTTCCACGTCGATAACAACCTTTTCGTTAGGTGAGTTGACCTTGTAAAAGAAGTTGATGTTCTTCTGTGTGGCAAAATCCTCAAAAGCTTCGGCTGCCGGATAAATGAAGTTACCCAAAGTATCGGAACAGAGATTAAGGTTCAGGTGTTTCTGCTCCGCCTGACGGAATGTTATCAGCTGATCGACCAGATTAAGCAGTCGTGTGGTATTATTCTGAATTGTAGCGAGATATTTTTCACTCTTTTTATCTCTATTGATATGGATAATCTGCTCCAGCGAACCGGCAATGAGAGTAAGAGGGGTTTTGAATTCGTGTGCAACATTGGTAAAAAAACTCAGTTTCCCCTGGTTTATACTGTCGATACGCTTTTTGTCCTTCTGCTCATACTTAAGCCGCTGTTTCAGACGTTCATGCTGAACAAAATATATAAATACTCCGGCTATTACCGACAAAGCAAGAATAACAAACAGCACATAACTCCACCACGTTTTATACCACGGCGGGAGAATCTCTATCCTCAGATCTTTTGTCTGTTTATTCCACAAACCGTCACAGTTAGCGCCTTTGACGCTAAGTACATAGCTTCCTGCGGGCAGGTTGGTATATGTAATTGAGGCATTTCCGTTATCCGTTTCTATCCACTCTTTATTAAACCCTTTAAGCATGTATGCAAGTCGGTTTTTGGCAGGTTCGGCATAATGCTGAACCAAGAGCCGGAAAGTCACAATTCTCATTTTATGATTAAGAACAATCCCGTCTGTTTCGATCAATGAACGATGAAGAATGGTATCACCTCCTACATTGCTACATATCCCCACCTCTTTATTATCAAGCAACAGACCTGTAATTAATGGAACAGGAAGAATATTATTCAGCTTAATGTTTTCCGGTTTGAAAACGGTCAGCCCGTTCAGGCCGCCAAAATAGTAGTAGCCAGATTTTCCTTTCAGGTAAGCCGACTGTCTGAAATTGTTCTGAATCAAACCGTCGCGAAGGTCAAAAAGCTCAATGCTGTTGTTTTTGATATTCAGGCGGCACAAGCCCATATCGGTACTGAGCCACAGATGGTCGCTGTCCTCCTGCAGAATACCGTAAACGGCATCATCGGGAAGCAGGTTATTCTTTCTGAAATATTCGGTTTTAAGGGGCTCGCCCGAACTTTTCATAATTAATTTATCAAGTCCGCCTCCGAATGTTCCCACCCAGATATCACCGCTGTAGTCCTCAAAAACCGAGAAAATAAAGTTATGGCTCAGTTTCAATCCTTCGGGTTGATGTGTTGTATATCTGTTTTTCAGCTTAAAGCCGTTATCATCATAACCAAACCTGTACAAACCATTACGGGTGCCTATCCAAAAATTCCCGTAACTATCCTTCAAAAAATCATTTACGAGGTCGGTTTTCTCATGCGGCATAGCTGTAATTTCAAGTACCGGCTTTCGTGATGACACGACAGCGGACCAGGGATTCTTTACAATAACAATTTCTGTCCCGCCCAGAATGATTTGTTCATCATCGATCTGATTTATCACTCTGCACTGCGCCATATTCACCTTTTCGCCATTGCGGGCAAAATTAACATTCACAAAACGGTTTGTGTGCGGGTTAAATACTACTACTGTAAGGTCTGTACCGATCCAGACATATCCTTTCTTATCTTCATAAATGGTGTAAACAATATCGCGTTTGTCTATGGGGATTTTCTGTTTCAGGTTCTCAAAATGCAGGTTACCCACCGTTTTATCATTCACACTTTCAATACTTCGGCACACTGCCTCGTTGAAGTTCGACACCCAGAGCCTGCCTTTGCTGTCCTCCATTATGTCGGTGATGAGATTCCCCGACAGCGAAAACTTATCGTAAGGATTATGCGAATAACTGATAAACTGTTTCTGATTAAAGTCGAGCTTGTCTATGCCGCCCTGTGCTGTTCCTATCCAGAGCACATCGAACCTGTCGTGGAAGAAACTGTTAATCCTCGGACTTGTTATTCCGTGTGGATTCTTAGGATCATAACCGTAATTGATAAAATTGTCGGTTTCCGAGTCGTATCTGAAAACGCCCTCTTTCACAGAGCCGACCCAGACAACACCCCGCTTGTCTTCAAACACAGAGAGTACATCAAGGTCGGGAATCACTCTTTTGTCAAAAGTAATAACCGTATATTTTTTGATTATTGTCAGCCGGTCGCCATCCAGAACCGTTTTAAAAAGGCCCCTGTCGGTACCAAGCCAGAATATATTTTCCGCCTTTTTTATCACCCGTATCTTTGCTTCCGAAAGGGTTTTAAAACTGGATATGTTTTTTATGCGATATACCGTACTGTCGTTGGTTTTCTCAACATCAGCCCTGTACATTCCCGTTTTTCCCGATAAAAGTATACTACCATCCTCGATGAAAGTGAAATCGGATACATTACCTAAAACAGTACCGTCGCCAAGATTAGCCGAAACGTCAAAACTGACACTGTCGCCTTCAAAGTTCATTTTACAGGAATAAAAAGCATTGTTCCCCGCTATCCATATCCTGCCTTCAGGGCCTTTGCCGATAGCCGAAATGACCGAATAATTCCCGAACGGAACAACAAAGAAACGGTCAAGCTCAGTAACATAAACATTTACATCCTCACGGGTTCCTATCCACAAATTACCGTCGTCGTCGGTATAAAGACACTCAATATTGTTGTTTGATATGCTGTTTTTATTCAACGGGTCATGGGTGTAATTCCGGAAGCCGTATCCATCGTATTTTATAATGCCGTTAGGCGTTCCAAACCACAAAAAACCATATTTATCCTGAGCAATATCGACAATTGTGTTCTGATTGAATCCTTCCCTGTTAGAGAAATGTTCAAATTTAAGAATAGCACGAGCAGTGGTAAATAAAAACAGAAAGCCGAGAAGCAGTAATCGACTGACAATGAAAGCAAAGACAGTTTTTCTCATAAATTCGGATTTACAAAGAATGAATTTACTAAATCCTCTGCTTTTTCTTTACTCTATTCAATCGTTTTTATGCTCATTTCTTGCATGAGGGGAAAAATACAGGCCAAGGGGAGTGTCAGATGTGCCGTTCCTACGGAACTGCTCTCCCTTTTTTCTGAGTCCAGGGGTTCACCCCTGACAAGAATACCGTTCCTATCGGAACTTAAAAATGAAAAGTCGTCATTCCAAGAATTCATCCCAAATTTTGGGGAATAATGAGGAAATGACGGAAAATCAGCGTCATCCCGATGAGCGTGAGCGAAGAAGCCTGCCTGGATAATCCTGTCAGACCAAGTCGGACAGGCGATCTCAATCGTTTTGAGATTTCTTCACCCCGAAATTCGGGATTCGGAATGACGAATGACATCTATTGACGTTCAATACTTTAAGCAATTCCGTTATAGATATGGTTCACCCCAAATTTTTGAGGTATAATAAGGATATGACAGAACATTCTCGTCACTTCAATGAGCGCTAGTGAAGAAGCAGTCTCCCTCTTGCCGGGGATTGCTTTACCCCATAAAATGGGATTCGCAATGACGCACAAGTCTTGTTGACAATCAGCATCTTAAGCAATTTCGTCATTGGTAACGGAGTAAAGCCTGCCTGCCGTAGCACGGCGCAGGCAGGGAATCTAAAAATTTACAAGTATTGAAAATCAAGAGATTGCCAGCCAGTCTGACCGCCAGGCAGACCCGACTGCGCTGATCATGCAGGCTTCGTCGTTCCTCCTACCAATGACGTAAATTTTTCACTTTTGGGACATTCTCTTGTTTCAACGCCAAAAAAGGAAAGTGTTCTGTAGGAATGGCACAGCCCTGTCCTACTCCAGCACTTTCAGCCCCTCCTGCAGGTATGTTACCGCATCCCAGGGATGATAACCGGAGAATGACTGGCTGCGCTCGTGTCCGAGGCGGACAATGAGAGCGTTCTTTTCAGGAACAACGATAACGTACTGACCGAGAAATCCGCGCATGTAAGGGTAACTGTGCCCGTTATAATTCATTATCCAAAACTGATAACCGTAAAAATCCACCGGATTGTTATTTCTGTCGAGCAGGTAGCTTGCAGGTTTGGTTGCAGCAGTTATGTAATCTTCCGATACAAGCTGTCTGTCTCCTATCTTTCCTTTATTCAGGATAAGCTTCCCAAACCGTGCAAAATCAAGCGCATTACTATTAAAACAGCAAAATGCCTTTTCTGTACCATTTTTCCTGTCAAGCGACCATAAAGCATCATGTTCGGCACCAAGCGGCTGCCAAAGTTTTTCTTCGGCATATTCGCTCAGGTTCTTTCCTGTAGCATTGCTGACGATCAAACCTAACAGCTCAGTATCGCCACTCCTGTAAACAAACTTCTTCCCCGGATCATTGATTATCTTTAACTCTCTTGCAAGTCCCGGAAGATCATCACCATAATACGACCTGTTGGGAAAACCTGTCAGTTTTTTGTTATAATCTTTTTTCCAGTTGCTACCTGAGCTCATCGTAAGCAGGTCACGTATCTTAAGTTCACGGTTTTTACCTTCATTGAAGAAAGGAAGATATTTGTAGACAGGATCATCAATCGAACCTATTTTTCCCTCATCGATGGCAGCACCGATAAGCAACGACACAATACTTTTGGCCATTGAGAAAGAACTTGAATAAGAATCTCTGCCATATCCCTCCCAGTATTTTTCAAATAAAAGACTGTCGTTTTGAATTATCACAAATGCAACCGACTTGTATCTTTCCAGAGTATCGGACAGTGTTTGTGTAAGTTTTATTTTGTTGTAATCCTTTGCCTCCGGCCATGGTGCGGGAGCAGGCGATGCTTTAACCACCCGGTAGTCGAAAATCTCCCAGTCCTCAATTCCGGGATACTTGTAAATTAAGGCATTTTTGATGTATGCCGGAAGTATAAGCCATGTTATAAAAATTATTAATACAAAAACTGAAACTACTTTTAATATTATATTCCTGATTCTGTTTTTACTCATTTTTCATCGTATTAGATTATTTATTGGCTAAAAATAGTAAAAAGTTCCTTGACAGTAAATATTTTGAAATTTATAATTGGGAAAAGTATAAAGATCGGAATCTTCTGATTGGATATTACCGTTTTTTAAAGGCCTTCATTTCATTCCGGCCGTGTTTTAATTGTGTTCTGGGCATTAATGCCCCGGCTATTTTGTGTTGCTTCTCGCAGGAGCGGAAGTGTCGTGCCTAAGAAACTACCAACAGACCTATACTGAACGACTGCCAGAAGCAGGATATATTCTTGCAAAGGGCATCAGCCCCTTGATAAAGGAAGTAGAGAGAAAAGAGTTCCGTAGGAACGACACAATCATTGCCTTAGATATTCACCTTGCCCCGTAACCGCTTAACCAGGCAGTAGAGGCTACTTGGCAATTAGAAATGCATGCAATTTTGCCATATACATTCACATTCTGTGATGCCATTTAACTGTTAAGCCTTTCAATCGGTCGAAGACCATTGAAACGGCAAAGGCGTAAATAATTATCGGCATCACTTGAAGTGACACAATCAGTTAAAGTTAATAATCTACTTTAAACAGCCTCAGTGCCTCCCTGCTGCTGAGACCGGATAATTTTGTTTCCTCTGCAAATTCAATTACCCATGCAGGGTTTGTTTTACTGTAATTCCGCAATGCCCAGCCGATAGCTTTGTTTATGAAAAACTCATTTGAACCTTTTAGGGAATTTATGGTGTATGCGAGAAGTTCAGCATCAGTTTTACCCTTGTAATTCAACTGGAAAAGGACGGCCGACCTTTGCAGCCACATGTTGCCTGAGGCAAGCCATCTATCAACATACTCTTTTCGCCTTTCGGGAAACTTAAGAAAATACTCACCCATCAATTTTCCTGCAATCATATCGACAGTATCCCACCACGATTTGTTCACAACCATGAATTCCATCAACTCAATATCCTGTTCTTCAAACTGCTTTTTGAATTTCCAAAACAGCTCCATGGCAAAATACTGAAGTTCACGTTCAGGTTTACTCCACAACTCTTTAATGATGTTTTCAAGTTCCGGTTTGGCAGGCAACTTATCTTTTGCAAAAAACAGTTTCTGTATCTCTTTCCTTTGCGGTGTTTTTACTCCGAAAAATTCAAACTGATGTCTCATGTATGCAGACTGCCCCCCGGCAACTTCAGGGTTTGCATGTTTTCGGAATTCTGATTCTATGTCATGTAGATATTTGTTCATATCGTGGGCGGGAAAATTGAGGGCTTCACTTCGGGTAACACCATCAATGATAACTTTAACTAAAGCTTAAACTTCTTTTTTAAAGGCAAGAACCGGCCTACTTCCTTTATATACTTTTGATAAAGAGGATATTTTTTTGATGATATTTCCTCGCTTAAGTCAGAACTTGACTTGAATAGTATTACAAGTAACAAAGCTCCTGCAATTGACCAGTTTATCCATAACCCCGTTGCAATAACAGAGAAAAAGTAAAATAAGATCCAGATACTCTGTTCGGCAGCATAATTCGGATGACGCACGTAGGCCCATAATCCGGTATGCGTAAAACCAACTTTATGTAGCTCATCTACATTTCCGGCATTGATCTGACGGTATTTCTCCTTCTGGTATTCATATTGTTGCTGGTCGGCAATGTATTCAATGACTATTAATGCTAAAATTATTGCAGCGAGAATGTAATCGTAAATCCCCAGGGGCTTATCGCTTCCCATAGCTTTCAGTGCGGGTAGTGTGAACAACATGATCAGGGTCATCTGATATATAGAAATGAAAAACAGGTTAAAAATCATCCATACCCACTTTTTCCGGAACTCCGGTTTGGATCTTATAACCGACCATCTGTAATCTTCTTCTCCAGTCCAGAATTTCCACGAATAACCTCCTCTTCTAGCAAAATTATATGTAAGACGAATCGACCATACAGTAACCAGGAGTGTCATTAAAACAATGCGCGGCTCAAAATCTGAATAATAAGCAATGATCCAGACATAAACGGCAGGCATTATACTCCACAGTTTATCTACCTGACTATAATTGTCAGTTATTGTACTGACAATAAATGTAAGTGCAGACATAACTGCCAGAACATACAGAAGAGTATGAAGTGTGGTTAATTGCAGTTCTGTCAGAGGTACATCAAATTTAAATGTAATAACAGGTACAACTATTAATGTAAATATTAAAAAAACGGTTGATTTCCACATAGATTTGCTTTTAGGTATTTGTAATAATAATGTTTTTGATTATTTGCAAATATAGTAAAATAGAACTATTAACCGGAAAAGATCACCTCATCCCGGCCCTCTCCTCGCAGCCCGCATGACCAGCACAATCGGTCAGGGAGAGGGGGAAATCATATCCAATTTATTAGATCCTGAGGATGTCCCAAAAGTCGTCATTCCGAACAGAGTGAAGGAATCTCAAAACTCACAAACTTTGAAAGTCAAGAGATTGCTTCGTCGTTCCTCCTCGCAATGACGTGGGTATATTACTTTTTGGACATCCTCCCGGGGTGAGGTGTATTTATATTGTCGGCGTCACTTGAAGTGACACCGTCAATAAATAAGATATTTACAGTTCAACACTCTTAGTTGTCAATCCTTTGCCTTTCACCTTCAGAACCGATTTTCCTTTACGTTCTTCGGGCATTTTAACTATCACAAGGCATTTTCCGCTGAAAGCCGGGCGTTCTGTTTTTTTGAAGGAGATAAGGCAGGTCGGGTCACCGTTACCGGTGGCAATTATCTCACCTTCGCCTTCAAGATTGAATGAAAGGTCATTGGTGGCTGTGGGTACGAAACGATCTTTGCTGTCGAGCAGGTCAACGGTTACAAAGTACAGGATACTCTTTCCGTTTACAGGATATGTCTCTTTTGTCAGCTTTATTTTCTTTGCTTTGCCTGTGGTCTGTACTTCGTCTGTGGCCCACTCCTTGCCATCCTTGTAAGCAACCACCTTCAGCGTACCGGGCTGATACTTCACATTATCCCAGATCAGGCGGTATTCGTATTCACCTTTCTTTTTACGCCCTAAACTCTTTCCGTTAAGGAACAGCTCTGCCTCATCGCCGGATGTATAAACATGAACGGGAGTTACTTTTCCTTTTCTGTCAGGCCAGTTCCAGTGAGGCAGAATATGTGCCATAGGAAGCTCAGGACGCCAGTGTGCCTGATAGTTGTAAAAACGGTCCTTTCTGAATCCGCATAGGTCCATAATCCCGAAATAGCTGCTTCGCGACGGCACTTCAATCTTACCCAGTTCTTCCAGCTCTTTTTTCAGTTTTGCCTTCATCTTCGGGTCCTGATAGTTCAGCAGGTTGGTCATATCCTTGTTGTAAGGAGTCGGCTCACCGATGTAATCGAAACCTGTCCACACAAACTCACCGTACACCTCAGGGAACTTAGCAAGCTGCTCAAACTGCCTGTCGGGAGTACAGCCCCAGCCGGGATAAGTGTTGTCGTACGATGTAACCTGAAAATCGCTCTGAATATCCTTCTGGTCGTTGATCTTGCCAAACTTCACAGGGAAAAAGTAAATGCCCCGGCTCGAGATACAGCTGCTGGTTTCGCTTGCTATCATACCTCTGTTCTTGTTATCGGGATAGTCAAGTATCTTTTTGTAATTCCGGTGATTGTAGTTAAGCCCGAAAATATCGGAACCTTTCTCAAAGCCCGATGTCCCTGCTCCGCCCCAGTTACAGCCGTAACTCACCGGACGGGTGGCATCAAACTCTTTCACCACGTTGTACAGACTGTAGCCAAGGTGGTTGGTCCGTTGGTCAGGCACCTCATTCCCGGTTGACCAGATGACGACTGACGGATGGTTACGGTCGCGCTTAACCATTGCCTTGAGGTCCTCAAAATTCCACGCTTCGAAGTCGCGGTTATAGTCATTTTTGCGTTTCCCTTTACGCCAGGCATCAAAGGCCTCATCCTCCACCAGAAATCCGAGCTTATCGCACAGGTCAAGCAGCTCAGGCGACGGCGGATTGTGACTTGTACGAATGGCATTGGCTCCCATCTCCTTCAGCTTCACCAACTGACGCTTTGCTGCCTCAGCGTAAAAGGCACTTCCGAGAGGCCCAAGGTCGTGGTGATTACAAACTCCTTTTATCTGAACTCTTTTACCATTCAGGTAAAAACCGTCACGCGGGGTGAAAACTATTTTTCTGATTCCAAACGGCTGAAAGTAACTATCGACAACCTTACCGTCCTGCTTCACCAATACCTCTACTCCATACCTGTTCGGTTCCTCAACCGACCATAGCAGAGGTCTCTCAATTTCGGCATCAAGACGGAATGTATGCTCTCCTCCGGCAGGAATGGTAACACTAACAGGTTTGGCATTAAAGGTTGTTCCACTGCGGTTGTCATCTGCATCAAGGCGGTAAAATTTCAGATCAACCTCCACATCCTTTGCTCTGCCGGTGCTGTTAAGAACATCAGTCTGAACACTTATGAATGCTTTCTCATCGTTGAAATCGGGGGTGGTAACATACACACCGTTGTACCCGACATAAACAGGCGAAGTCTTTACCAGCCGCACACTGCGGTACAGTCCTGCACCGGGATACCAGCGCGAATCCCAGTTCTTGGTGTCGAGCTTCACGGCAATTACATTCTCCCCTCCGTAATTGATGTATGGCGTCAGGTCCATCTGAAACGATGAGTAGCCGTACGGCCAGCCCCCCACAAGCTCTCCGTTGCACCATATACGGGAATTTGCCATTGCCCCGTCGAACTGAATAAATATTTTACGTCCCTCATCGGATGCAGGAACAGTGAACTCTTTCCTGTACCATCCGATACCTTTCCACGGCAGCAGTCCCGTATTGTTCTCAAGGTTCAGGTCAAACTCACCCTCCACACCCCAGTCGTGAGGCAGATCAAGAGTGCGCCACGATGAATCATCAATATCCTTTTTGTAAAATCCTTCATCGCTCTGACCATCCTTCAGCAAAAGGAATTTCCAGTCTTTGGTGAATTGGGAGGTAGTGCGTTGGGCGGAGAGGTTTGTAGAAACAATTAAAAGCAGCAGTGCTGCAATAGGGGTTAAAAGATTTTTCATAAAGATGTAATTTATTTGGCTATTTCTTGAACAAGAAGTTATCCAGCTCTTCTTCATTTATTGTTTCAAAAATATGAGTACAAACACCTGAAGTCATAAAGTTTCATATATCATTTTTTGAATTAAATACTCGATAATGTTTTCCCTCATAGTTATAAATAAACCATATCTTATCATTATCAAGAATTACTTCAATTGTCCTGGAAGGTGTAATGTACATTAATTCTGATCTCATCTTAAAAATTCTCATAAATTTTAGTATTATGATACTCTAAGTATTCCTTTGCTGGCAGGAATCTGTCTGGTAACATAATTCTATTGCCATTGATACTACCAAACCATTTTTCACTTATGTTATCTTTCTGGATATCGAATAATTTTTGTGATACTTTAATCTTAAAATCAGGTGTTATGGTTATTAATCCCTTATCAAAAGCTTTGTCATGTAAAGAATTCAAGCATAGCCCATTCTTAGGGTTTGTTTTTTCTGTTTTATCATCTGCTTTACTCCAAGGAATTATATGACTGGCAATGAGAACCTGTGGAATTTTAAT
>JAADEM010000121.1 GCA_013153405.1 Chlorobiota bacterium | reverse complement strand
ACTAAATGTGAAAATTTTCTTTTTATGCCTTTTTATTGATTTTGCTTTAAGCTCAAGCTTTTTCCAGACTTCATTGCACTTTTCAGCAGTGTCGCAATCAACAATGAAGAGCTTAAACTTCTTGCCGTTCAGGTCATATGGCATAATATAAGCACCCGGCATAAATTCGTATCCTAAAAATTCAGTGGATATGTAGCTGTCTGAGTTCGGCACTCTTCCTTCCTGTGGAAACTTATTGAACATTTCAGGTACCGATGTGGTTCCCTGCAGATTTTGTTCTATCTCTTTGGCCAGTTTTAGCAAAACAGGTTTTGTGCTGTCATCCCCGTCATTGCAGATTATTTTTACATAATACGGGCCTTTTACAAAATTTACCAGAGTATTTTCTGCATATCCCTGAATACCGATATCCACAAAGCTGTAATCGGGAGCCCTTTCCTGGGTATACATACCGTAAGTATAAACATTGTTTTTGTGGTGATAAATCTCTGCCTTTATTATCAGCTTATCATTGCTGTACTCTGCGATATGAAGATCAACAAACTGGTAATTAACATAAGTATACGCCCCGCCGTTAATGTATTCCCACAGATTATCAGGATTGTAAACCGGGAAATCCGTTTTAAGGTTGAACCCGTCCAGTTGTGGAAATGAAATGGCTTTTTCATCAGCATAGCTAAAAGACGCCGTAAGAAAAGCAATAAGAAATACTCTGATTCGTAACATAGCTTTTATCATCAAACTTAAATATTAAACAATGAAATCTTCAGGAACATCGATCAAACGTGTAACGTCGGCTATTTTTTCCGCAACGGCAAAATTCTTAACGCAGGTGACCGTACACTCGTCACAATCCATGCACGGGTTGTTTGGCACATTCAGGTCAACAAGAAGCTCTTTTGCCTTCAATGCTTCACGGTAACCGTAATTATACATATAAGCCCTCATCAGTTCCGGAATAGGAAGATCCTTTTTGCAGTTAGGCACACACTGACTACAAGCATTACAGTACATTCCCTGTTCGGTAGATGCCAAAAGCAACGCATCCTTTTCTTCCTTCTTCATTTTAATATCGTGCATCACTTCAACACACTCATCAAGCTGGTCGAAACTGGTGAATCCGGGGATAAGGGTATGAACATTCGGATTTTGCAAAGCCCATTTGAAAGCTGCTTTTGCATTTACCGGTTTCGTTTTGGCTTTATCGAGAAATCCTCCTGCCATATTCTTCATTCCCACAATACCAAGACCGGCATCTGCAGCTTCCTGAAGTGCCTTGTTCATTTCAGGTATATGGTTTTGCTTGAAATTGTATGCCACAAGCACAACTTCATATACTCCGCTGTCAATGGCAGCTCTGATAACTTCAGGTTCGTTTTTATGAGTTGAAATACCAAGATGTTTTGCCCGGCCCGAAGCTTTTATTTTTTTCATTGCACTAAGAACCGGCTCAAAAAGTGCTGCTTCCCTCTTACTTACTGCGTGATGGTAAAGAATATCAACGTAGTCGAGCCCAAGGCGCTCCATACTGATGTCAAACTTTTTCAGAAAATCTTCTTCCGTTGTCTTATCAGAATAAAGACCTGTTTTCCTGTTTCCGCCTGAGGGTTTAATCTTTGTTGAAATGACGAAAGAATCACGAGGATAATCCTTAAGCAATTCACCAAGCATTTTTTCGTTTTTACCTTGCTGATATGTATGAGCAGTATCCAAATGTACTATGCCGTTTGCCAGAGCAGCCTTAACCAGGTTCGGATTATCGGCTCTCATCACACCCATACTGATAACCGGTAACTTTATTCCGGTTTTACCGAGAGTGCGGTAAATTACTTTATCGTCCTTATTTTTCCTTTTCTTGGGTTCATTAATTAAGTTTACAGCTCCGGCAACGGCTCCTGTTGTTCCCAAAACCACCGATGTAAGAAATTTTCTTCGCCCTTTTCGTTTGTCCGAATTACCCATAGCTTAACAGTTTGATTTACAATTAATGAGTTTAAAATAGAAAATATACTGTTAAGAATCAAAATAAATATAACCGGTCATGTTCAAACAAAAAACCCTGTCGGGTTTCGACAGGGTTATAAAAAAGAATAATTACAATTTTTAAATTATTAGCATTGCATCACCGTATGTTCCGAAACGGTACTTCTCTTTTACTGCTGTTTTGTATGCATCCATAACAAAATCGTAACCTCCGAAAGCAGCTGTCATCATCAGAAGGGTCGATAGCGGCAGGTGAAAGTTAGAAATCATGGCATTTGCCACATTGAATTCATACGGTGGAAATATAAATTTATTAGTCCAGCCTTCAAATGGTTTAACATGACCATAAGTGGAAACAGAGCTTTCAAGAGTACGCATAACAGTGGTGCCCACAGCACAAACTCTCTTTTTCATTTTTTTGCCTTCGTTAATTATTCTGGCGGCTTCTTCGGTTATCTGAATCTGTTCAGAATCCATTTTGTGTTTCGTCAGGTCTTCCACATCAACAGAACGGAAGTTACCCAGGCCAACATGTAGAGTGATTTCAGCAAAATTCACACCCTTTATTTCCAGGCGCTTTAATAGTTCACGGCTAAAGTGCATACCTGCAGTAGGCGCAGCAACAGCACCTTCGTGCTTTGCAAATATTGTCTGATATCTTTCTTTATCTTCAGGCTCAACTTCTCTTTTTATCCAGCTTGGAAGCGGAGTCTCTCCAAGACTGTAAAGAGTTTTTTTAAACTCTTCGTATGGTCCGTCGAAAAGGAATCTTAAAGTACGGCCTCTTGAGGTGGTGTTGTCAATTACTTCGGCAACAAGGAGATCATCATCTCCGAAATAAAGTTTATTACCAATACGGATTTTCCGTGCCGGATCGACTAAAACATCCCACAAGCGCTGTTCTCTGTTGAGCTCTCTGAGAAGGAAAACTTCAATTTTAGCTCCGGTTTTTTCTTTATTTCCATATAGTCTTGCAGGAAAAACCTTTGTGTTGTTAAATACCATAACATCCTTCTCATCGAAATAATCGATAATGTCTTTGAAGATTTTGTGTTCAATCTCCTTTGTATCCCTGTGTAATACCATTAAACGTGACTCGTCACGATTTTCTGCCGGATATAAGGCAATGAGCTCTTCCGGCAGGTTATACTTAAACTTGGATAACTTCATATATATAGTTTATTGTTATTTTTTTTAATGATCTGAGCTTCGAACAAGGAAGTTTAGATGCAGTACTTTCCAAATTCCTGCAAAAGTAATTATTTTTTTTGAAAAAAATTTCAAGCTGATATATTTCAAACAATGCTGATTTGTATTTGTTCTGATAAATAAATAAAAAAGGCTGCCCTGTAAAACAGAGCAGCCTGAGGTTAAAAATATTTAAATTTTATTTTTCAGGAGGTAATAATTCTTTTGTTTTTAGTTTTGAAGGCATAAATATTCCAATCAGACCATTTACTCCAAGAGTCATAACAACATTATATAAGAAAGCAAGGAAAGCAATTAGCAACAATGCTCCGCAAACACCTGCCAGTATCATATAAATATTGTATTCACCTTCGTAATAAATTGTACGGCGAAGCATGCCTTTTAATCCTGCCATTCCCATAAAGGCTCCCATACCAACGCCACCAATCAGATGTGCCCAGAAGTGGAAGTTGGCAAGTTTCTGACTATAAAGTTTCGCTCCGTTGGTAAGAATAGGAAGCAGAAAATAAATTGCAGAATAAAGTGTCATTGTAAGTCCGACAAGAATTGCAACGTGTACGTGAGGACCAATAATCCACTGAGTGTTATGAAGAATACGGTTCAGACCTATGTCGGCCTGGATAATACCGGCAGGTACGGCAAGACCGAAACCAAGCAGACCACCGAGTAAGAATTTCAAAGGATTGGTCATTTTCAGCGGACGTGCACTCCAAAGAGTTACCAGAGTGATGAAAAATGCCATTCCTTGTGTTATTAATTCAAATGCTGTAACAAGTTCACCAGATATAATTTTCAGTATTCCCGGTTGAGCCTGATCTGACAAAAGGTGGTGTGACCATACAGTCCATGAAACAACAAGTTCGACCCATAACGCAAGACGGGCCCATTTTGCCATGTAAAGATCTTTACCGGTGATTAATGTTGCAAGCAGATACCAGGTGCCGGCTACAAAAATAAGAACAAGACCATCGGCAATGAGGTCAAGACCCCACCAGAACCAGTTCTTATAAAGAAGGGCATCAATGGCGGTATCTTTAAGATCATATCCGAGAATATGAGCAACCATGTAAACAAGAATAAGAACTCCTGTAAAAGTTATTATTCCGGCATTAAGAGCAGTATCGACAGTTCCCCTGGCTATTGCAGCAACGGGTAATGAAACAAGATGTTCGCGACGTTTGCTTTTTTTACGAAAGATGCTTTCTTTCCAAGAGAAACCTGTTGCTGAAGCCAGCATAGCTTTTCCATTAACTTTTTCCTGACCTTCGGGAGTATATGCGATAGTTTTGAAAATATTTATCACAAAAAGCAGAGTACCTACCATTACCAGTGCGATACCCAGAATAAATATAGCACCGCCTATGTCGCTGAATTGACTGAAGTCAGCCGGAAGCGGCCAGTAAAGTGTATAAAGAGGTGCATAGTGTGAAACAAAGGCAGAGCCCCAGAAAGTAATAGTTCCGAAAGCAACCAGAATAAAACTCCAGTTACCCATTTTTATGCTCCATAAAGGTTTTTTCATAAGAAATGGAACAAGAAAGAGGAAAGCACCAAAAACAACCGAATATGATGCGCCGAAGATTCCTACTAACGGGTGGGCAGTAAGGATAGCGAAGAAGTGTTCGGCATCGAATCCCGGGATCGGAGTAATCTCATACATACGCATTATCATTCCTTCTATTGTTGCCAGGCCGTAATATAAAACGCCAACAACAACAAAACGTAATGCCAGTTTTTGCATTGGTGTAAGGCCGTCGGGCTTAAATGCACCCTGTTCGCCATTCAGAAATGTATCTTTGAAACTCATAGTGTTCAATATTTTAAGATTAATATTTTATTCGGTTACAATTATCACATCCTTTAGTATCATCTTGTGACCTTTAGGTCCGGAATACTCTGTGGATCGGACTGTGTATTTTCCGGGTTTTTCAAACTTCCATAACAAGTCATTTTTGTGTCCGGGAACTACCTGCATTTGACAAACCATGGTATTGTCTTCTCTGAAAATTCCAAACCCGTATGTGAGATCTTCCGATTTTACGTCGAAGAGAACAAGTTCACCAACCTTTGCCGTAATTTCCTGAGAAGGCAAAATAAACTGATGATCTTTTACCGTAATTTCCACCGTTTTGTCCGGTGTAATATTATCCCTGTTAAGGTCTATTGTAACCCAGGGTATTGTAGCACTGGTTGTGATGTGAAGTGATACGCCGAGAATCGTAAGCAGTATTACCAAAGTGGCAAAAAGCTTGTTACTTAAAACCCCGGCCTTACCATCGGAGGTAATCTTCATGGCAAACCAAGCCATAAAAAGTAATACAACAATCGCATAAATAGTATATGCAATTGTCTGGCCATTTAAAACAACTGTTGAATCAACCATAGTTAAACATTTTTAGTTAGCATTAAATTATGTTGAATAATGAACCTTTTAGGTCCGTCTTTTTTTAATTCTTCCAGAGTTGTGTTTTGAAGTAATTCAGTTAATGACTTCTGAATATTTATCCATTTGTCGTGCATGATACATTTTTCTCCGAATACACAATTGT
>JAADEM010000044.1 GCA_013153405.1 Chlorobiota bacterium | reverse complement strand
GTTTCGTCTATCGCCAAAACAGTGAATCTCTAAATCAGCCTGTCCCGAGGAATCTCGGGAGGGTTAACCCGCATGGGGTCTTTAGTTCAGCTATTTCATCGCTTCCTAACGACCAATTTGGGTTTAATATTTTGTTCCGGGTGTGTTCAATAGTTGCAAGGTCAGACTGAATACTGATTACCGAATACCGATTACCAATTCATCCTTTCCATTTTGAGCTTATAACTTCTAACCTCCGGCTACAACATCCACCGCCACAACTTTATATTCCGGAGTCAGGGTTTCGATGTCTCCGATATCACCGGTCAGGTTATTGATGCTGACTTCAGGAAAGTGGAATGTTGAACGGAGAACACCTTCTTTTACTTTGTCGGTTACGAATGCTTTAATGTAAGTTTCTCCCCGGGCAGATATCAGTCTGACCCTGTCGCCGGTTTTGATGCCTTTCTTCTTTGCATCTGCAGGATTTATCCAAAGATTGTCTTCTGTCAGCACATCCTTGTTTGGAGTACGGCGGGTCATTGTTCCCGAGTTGTAATGTTCAAGATTGCGGCCGGTGGTCAGAATGAACGGATACTTATCCCTGTTATCGATAAGTTCGGGTGTCTCTTCAAAATCGAAGAAGTGTATCTGTCCTTTACCTATTTTGAACTCTTTGCTGTGCAGTATTTTTGTGTCCTTACCGTCTTTTGTTACCGGCCATTGCAGTCCGTTTGTGCCGAGGTTTTCCCAGGTTACACCTGCAAAGAACGGTACCACATCAGCTATCTCCCTTAGCAGGACATCGGCTGAATAACCTTTTTGCGGATATCCCATTCGGTTCATTATATCGACCATGATCTGTCCGTCTGCTTTGGTTCCTTCAATGGGCTCAACCACTTTGTTCACTTTCTGAATGCGTCTTTCTCCGTTTGTGAATGTGCCCTCTTTTTCGAAGAATGATGCAGCCGGCAGTACCACATCAGCCATTTTTGATGTCTCGGTGGGGAAGAGCTCCTGTACTACAAGGAAGTCAAGCCCCTCAAGGGCTTTGCGAACATGCTGTGTGTTGGGGTCGGTCTGCATAACATCTTCACCCATTATCCACATCGCTTTTACCGTTTTGTTGATGGCACCGTCGAACATCTCGGGTATTTTCAGTCCCTCTTTCTCAGGTATAGTTTCAATGCCGTACTTTTCCTTGTAGTATTTCTGTATTTCGGGATCATTTACGTCAAGATATCCGGCTCCCTGATGCGGCTGAACTCCCATATCGGCAGCTCCCTGTACGTTGTTCTGTCCGCGAAGAGGATTTACGCCAACCCCTTTACGGCCGATGTTTCCGGTGAACATACTGATGTTGGCAAGGAGCATCACTGTGCGGCTGCCGGTGTAATGTTCTGTAACTCCAAGTCCGTGGAACGACATGGCATTTCCGGCTTTTGCAAATGCTTCAGCGGCTTTCTCCACAAGATGTTTGTCTACGGTAGTTATCCTTTCGTATTCATCAATGTTTACCTTAAGTATCTGCTCTTTAAACTCTTCAAATCCTGTTGTTCTGTTTTTAATGAACTCATGGTCGAGCAGGTCGTTTTTGATGAGGTAGTACGCAAACATGTTAAGCAGAGCGATATTCGTTCCGGGGCGTAGCTGCAGGTGGTAATCGGCTATCTCTGCCAGCTCTGTTTTTACCGGATCTATAACTATCAGCGTTTTACCTTTCATTGCCTGCTGTTTGATCTTTGAGCCGGTAACAGGGTGCGCTGACGTAGGATTGGCACCGATAACCAGAATACAGTCTGTGTGCTCAAGGTCGGTAATGGAGTTTGTTGCGGCTCCCGTGCCGAATGCTTTCTGCATACCGTAAGCAGTCGGGGCATGACATACCCTTGCACATCCGTCAATATTGTTTGTGCCGACAACTGCCCGCATGAATTTTTGCATCAGGTAGTTCTCCTCGTTAGTGCACCTTGATGATGAAATTCCGCCTATGGCATCGGGACCGTACTGTTCTTTTATCTTATTCAATTTATTGGCAATGTGGTCGTATGCCTCATCCCAGGAAACAGGAACCTGCCGGCCGTTCTTTTTAATGAGCGGTGTTGTGAGACGGTCGGGGTGATTGTAAAACTCAAAAGCATATCTCCCTTTGATGCAGGTGTGAGCAGCATTAACCTCCGCATCATCGGGTGCTTCAATGCCCATTATTTTGCCGTCTTTCACCCGCACTTCAAGGTTACAGCCGACACCGCAGTATGTACAAACAGTGTGAACAATCTTGTCGTATGGCTGTATTTTGCTTTCGTAAAGGTCGTAAATGGCCCCGGTGGGACAGGCCTGTACACATGCACCGCATGAAACACACTCGGAGTCGGTAAAACTGCTGTCAGAATCTTTTATTATCCGGTTGTCGTATCCACGTCCGTAAATGTTCAGGATAAACTTGCCCTGTATCTCATCGCATGCACGAACACAACGATAACATCTAATACATTGCGACAGGTCTGATTTGATGTAAGGGTGCAATGTGTCTTTCTCCTGGTCGGTGTGAGTCTCTTTTGCATTGTATCTTGTCTTGTAAACACCGAGTCTTTCCAGTAACCTTTGGAATTCCGTTGGCAGCTTGTTTTTAGCGGCTTCTGTCTTATCTTCAGGATAGTCGGATAGAACAAGTTCGGCAATGTTTTTTCTCAGCTTAACAACTCTTTCGGAGTCGGTAAAGATGTGCATACCGTCGGAAGCAGGAGTGTGGCAGGAAGCCATCACTTTGCGCGGGCCGTCTTTTTGCAGTGCAACATCAACAGAGCATATCCGGCAGGAGCCGTGCGGCTCAAGTGTGTTGTGGTGACAGATGACCGGGATTATATCTCCTGCTTTTTCGCGTACTACCTCAAGTATGGTAGGTTCACCTTCAAAGTTGTACTTATTGTTGTTTATGTATATTGTTTTCATCGGTTTGTTGTTTAGTTGAATAACACAGAGGCACAGAGACACTGAGGAATTATTTTTGATGACATAGATTCAATAATGTCCTTTGCGTGTTAAGTATTAAACAAAAATGTTTCATCGTAAGGCATTTCAGAACTTTTCAAGAATGTTTCTTACCGGCAGGGGCAGGCCGCCGCCGAGGGCACACAAACTGCCCAGTTCCAGGGTTTCAAGCAGGTCGTTGAATAGCTCCGTGTTGATGCTTGTGTTGTTTGCCATGGCCTCTTCAATCATCTCTTTTCCACGCACAGAACCAATGCGGCACGGATAGCACTTTCCGCACGACTCGGCTGCAGTGAACTCAAACAGGTGATGTATGTATTTCAGCATCGGGAAATCTTCGGGTATGCCGACTATACTGGCATGGCCCAGCAGGTAACCTGCCTGCTGAAAGCTCTCGAAGTCGATGGTCAGATCTTCAATTTCGGTAAAAGGTACTATGCCGCCGAGCGGGCCGCCTATCTGAAAAGCTTTGACTTTGGTCTTCATTCCCTGGCCCATCTTGTGAACTACATCAGCAAGTGGTGTTCCCATTTCAACCTCGTATATCCCCGGACGATTGAAGCTGCTGTCGAGCGATACCAGCTTTACACCGGTTGATCTTTCCGTGCCAAGCCGGGCGTACTCTTTACCGCCATTTTGTAAAATCCAATTGATGTTTGCAAAAGTTTCAACATTGCTCAGTACTGTTGGTTTGTTGTAAAGTCCTGCAGTAGTAGGATAGGGGGGCCTTACCCTTACCTCGGCACGTTTACCCTCAATGGAGTTCAGCAGGGCAGTCTCCTCGCCGCAGACGTAAGCACCTGCTCCCGAGATGACTTTGAAGGTGAAATTGTATAGCCCGAGGTTGTTGAACTCTTCTATTGCCTTGTTTACCGTTGCAATGGAGTTGGGGTACTCTTTCCGTATGTACAGTATTCCGGTGTCGGCACCTGTTGCCAGTCCGGCAGCAAGCATCCCGAACAGTACTTTATGCGGTTGGTGTTCCATCAGATACATATCGGAGTATGCCCCGGGGTCGCCTTCGTCGGCATTGCACACAATATATTTTTGCTCTGAACTCTCTTTGCTACACGCCTCCAGTTTCAGATGGAACGGGAAACCGGCACCTCCACGGCCTCTTAGTCCAGAAGCTTTCATCTCTGAGATGATCATCTGCGGAGCATTTTCATACTTTTGCAAAACAGAATAAAAGGAGCTCAGGTTGTCATCGTCTTTTGTAAGTATCTGCGTTTTGCTGAAACATTCTACGTGATAACTGTTATGGTACGAAGTGTTCTTTTGGCTGATGATATTTTCAATCTCCGCTTCGGTATCGGCAGAATAGACATTTCCGTTGTACATGAATGCCGAGTTCTCGTGACACCTTCCCAGGCAGCTCACATGCCCTATTTCCGTTTCGTCGAAATGGTTCTTTAAAATGTTCTTTACTTTATCCTGAGTGCCAGCACACATACATGCTGTGCCGTTACAAACATGAACTTTCTTGTTGAGGTTCTCTTTTCTGGTAAAGTCGTAGAATGACATAGCTCCCAGAACAGATGATTTTCCGATATGAAACTCATCAGCTATCTGCTCAATATTTTCGTTAATGTCATTGGTATTCTGCTCCGACAGTTTCTGTATCTCTTCAAAAAGGTTTTCTTCAAGACCCTTTCTGAATGAGAGAGATGTTATATTTCTTGACATACTGTTACGATTTAACAATTATGAAATTGATAAAATTACTACATAATTGTTAATCAGGTATGATTTTTTTATACTTTCTTTCCGAATTTCATTATTACAAGATATATAGTTGAGATTGCTACAGGGTACAATATCCACAAAGGAATATTGTAAGCAGAAGGTATGGAGCCGGCAAATAAAGACACTGCCCCAACGGTCAATGCATAAGGCATCTGGGTTCGAACGTGAACTATGTGATTACATGAACTGGCCAGAGAACTAAGTATGGTTGTGTCGGATATAGGAGAGCAGTGATCGCCGAGTACCGAACCGGCGAGAACAGCAGCCACAACATTGTACAACAGCGGCAATGCAGCTTCGTGCGGCAGATTGTTGTGCATTGACAGTGCCCATACGGCCGGCATTATCAACGGGTAAATTATTGCCATTGTTCCCCAGCTTGAGCCGGTGCTGAATGATATCAGGGCCGAAAATACAAAAGTGATGGCTGGCATCATGTACGGGCTGATTTCAAAGGCCTTAAGGCCTCCCGTGATGAAATCGGCAGTGTGCATATGTTGTGTAAGCAGGGCCAGTGACCAGGCCAGTATAAGTATCAGTACAGCGTTAAACATTGACTTGAATCCGGAAATAAGGTGATCGACACTTGTGCGAAGGGTCAGTATTTTCTGGGTGACGGAAAGAATAACTGCAAGAAGTACACCTCCGAGTGATGACCAAAGCAGCGCTTTAAAAGTGTCGGCTTCTCCCAAAAAGAATGAAACCTTTGACATAAAGGAGAGTGTGTTGTCATTCCATACGGAAGAGTTCCATCCGGTATAAAACAGTCCGGCTATAGTTCCGAATACAACAACAAGAACAGGCAGCAGAGCATTGTACCATCTTTGCGGAATTTCGTCACTGACATCAGCCGGTGTACCTTCAGAAGATGGTCCCGTAGCAACTTTGGACATCTCGGGATTTCGCTCAGCCTTCAGCATTGGTCCGTATTCCTTTCCTTTCCATATCAGGATTATCACAAAAACAATTGTAAGTATAGGATAAAAGGAGTATGGCAGCGATGACAGAAAAACAGAGTATGACGAAGTCTTAATCCCTATAGCCTCTATCCCTTCTTCAATGTAACTCAGTTCAGCACCGATCCATGTGGTGATAAAAGCTATGGCCGCAATGGGTGCTGCTGTGGAATCTGTCAGGTATGCAAGTTTGGCTCTGGATATGTTTAGTTTATCAGTGATGGGGCGCATGGTATTTCCCACAATAAGAGTGTTGGCATAATCGTCAAAAAATATCAGAATGCCGAGCAACCATGTTATGAACTGTCCGCTTCTTTTGTCTTTTGCATATGGTGCCAGTTTGCTTACCAGTCCTTTCATTCCGCCATTGGCCGAGATTACGGCAACCATTCCGCCTATGAGCATGCTGAAAACTATAACGGAAAGATGGTCGTGGTTATACAGTGAGTTTAAGATGTAAAAGTCGACGATTGAGAATAGTCCTTTGAAGAAAGCTGCAAAAGCATTAAAACCCTGATACCAGAATATGGTAACTGTGCCGGAAAGCAGTCCCAGAAACAGAGAGGTGAAAACCTCCCTTGTTATAAATGCCATCATTATGGCAAGCAGAGGGGGTAGTATCGAAAGCCACAACGGAATAGGGTCTACAGACTTTTGAATTATACAGTGATGTGTGGCTACAATTATTTCTGATTTACCGGTAAATGTATGTGAGAATGTGAGTTTTCCGTCGTTTGTTTTATAATGGACCGGAATGCCGTTTATGAAAATATGTGGGGCATTATGCGGCAGAACCTTACCATTCATATTGACAGTTACAGTATAGCTTATGTCTTTTACAAGTGCGAAAGGCAGGTCAATGGTTATGTCATCTTTTTTATCCTGCGAAAACGACGGGATGTTGAAAAAGAAGATTGATAAAAACAGAATTAAAGATAAGCGGAATTTATACTTTGTCATTAAGTTTTCAGTACTGATTGTTAGACTTAAGGGATGTTTTACTCTTCATAATATCCGGAACCGTTTTTGTATCCGTAACCGTAGCCGTAATTATAGTTTGCGACATAATGCGGAATACGTATGTCGTTTACAAGAATACTCAGGTTTTTAAGTTTCTTCTGTTCGTAAAGTGTGTTGATGAACTGAATTGCATGTTTGTCGGAATAATTATGTCTTACAACAAATATCATTGTATCGGTGTATTTTGAAATAATTATGGCATCGGTTACAAGAGCAACCGGAGGAGTATCAAGAATTATCACATCAAAATGCTTTTTGGCTTCGTCGAAAAAACTCTGCATCCGCTCTGTTTCCAGCAGTTCCGAAGGATTTGGAGGAATAGGACCTGCAGGAGTAATGTATAGTTTCGGAATGCTGGTTGGCATCACTATCTCTTCAAATGTTGCATCGTGTATGAGATAGTTTGATAAACCTTTGGCATTTGATATTTCAAAATGGGTATGGGTTTGTGGTTTTCGAAGGTCCATTCCTACAACAAGCGTTCTTTTGTTCGACATCGAAATGATAGCGGCAATATTTGTAGAACAAAATGTTTTTCCTTCACCGGCTATTGATGATGTAACACCTATCACCGGAATATCGTCGTGATCAACAAGCAGAAACTGCAGATTGGTTCTTATAGCCCTGAAAGCTTCAGCCAACGATGATTTAGGATTGTCATAAACGGTTCCTTTTTTATTGTTTTTCTGATGAGTAACATATCCTATAATAGGAATAGAAGTATGGTCCTCGATAGAGTATTGATCTGTTATTTTGGTGTTAAAAAAGTCACGCATAGAGATAAATGCGACAGGTAAAAGGAAACTAAGAAGGATACCGATAAAAAAGTTGAGTTTTTTATTCGGAGAAACCTGTAGTGTATTTGCCGGTTCTGCCCGGTCAAGCACCCGGTGGTCCGAAACATTTGATGCCAGGGCTATACCTGCTTCCGAACGTTTTTGCAGGAGAAATGTGTAGATTTGATCATTAAGGGTAAAGCTTCTTTTGTAATTAATTAGTTCCCTTTCTGTTTTGGGCAGCATCTTCATTTCCTGCTCAACCTGTGCTATCTGCTTATCAAGACCCGCAATTGCAATTCTTGTTGATTTAACAATGTTTCTGACATTTTCCAGCAGGGCATTTCTTGTATTTTCAATCTCCTTATTCAGTTGTTTTATCTGAGGGCTTTTTTCTCTGACACTCAGTAGTACCAGTGCCCTTTTGGCATGAAGGTCGCTTAATCGTGTTACAAGGCTGTTAAGCATAGCATCTTCAATTCCCATGGTAGAGGGTACTATCACATCTTTAAAGTCGTTTTTACCTTCGATATAATCAAACAGGTAGTCGTAATACTGGGCCATTCTTTCATATTTGCTTTTTTCCTTCACCAGGTCTTCCATTTTTTGCATTGTGTAGTTGCCTTCTGCGCTTATGTTTATAATGTTGTGACTGGAACGGAATTGCTGGAAATTGTTTTCAGCCGTTTTTAAAGAATCGGAGATGCCGCTGATTTGACGGTCTATAAACTCTATGGTGCTGTTAGCTATCTGGTTTTTAAGCTCGAGTTCGGCAAGCAGATATGTATCGGTAAGTTTATTCAGGTAATCACAAATTTTTTGCGGATGTTCACCTTTCAGTTTAAGCTCCAGTATGCTGGCATCCTTGTATAAAAATGAGATATGCAGGGCCTCTTCATAGTAATTGGTAAGTTCGTCCAGATTATTTAGCTTGAAAAAATAGTCGTATGTATACAGGTCGGATGTTTCTGTGTCAAAATCGGGAGAATACTTGTCTGAAAGTTTTATGGTAAAATTGAAAAACGAGCTTTTTATGGGTTGGCCGAACAGAAAAACTTCATCAATCTCAACTTTTTGATTATTTGGAAGTTTGGCGTTGAAAATGAGCCTGAAGTCTTTTCTCGAAAGAATTCTTACTTTGAAATATTTATTGTAAGTCTGTACAGCCCCGGAGTCTGGTATTACAATAATAGGGGATTCCTTGTAAAGATTTCGCTTAAGAAATGGTAACGAGATGTTACTTGCCCATCTTATTTGCTTGTAATAAGAGACATCAAAATGCAGCTCTTTAAGAGTTCTTTTGGTTAAGGAGTATGATTTTAAGATGCCGATTTCATTCTGAATATTATCGGTCATTTTGAATGAGAAGTTCTGTATAAGACTTTCGGCACCTAAGGTTTGTTTGGTGTCATCTCTGATTAACAGCGTTGTTGTTGCACTGTATGTAGGAGTAGAATAGAGATTGAAAAGAACAACAAAACCTATGATAATGATAAAAGCTATTAAAAAAAGATACCATCCGGATATCATCTTTGAAATAAACTTTTTGATATCGGTGGAACTGGATTGTGTAAAGTCGTCTTTTATCAAAGGTCCCTGCATATCATAATCTTAATTATTATCAAAGTACTGTAAAAGTACGATAATTGTTGTCAAAGATGAAAGAATCAGACTCCATAATGGTAAATTAACCCTGAAAGCCTTTCCTTTTATAGGTTTTACATATACCACATCATTAGGCATAAGATAGTATCCGGGGTTGGTCAGTACCGACTTGTCGGTCAGATCAATCTCGTATGTTTTTGAGCCGTCTTCAGTAGGTCTGATAACCAGAATATGCTTTTTATCCCCGAATTCGGTAATATCGCCTGCTCTTCCGATTATTTCAAGTACCGTAACCTGATTGTTGTACACAGAGTAAACCCCCGGTCGTTTAACTTCTCCAATTACGGTTACTTTATAATTCATAAGTCGTACAATAACGGTTGCATTTATCAGGAACTCGTTTGCCTGATCCTGAATTACTTCGTATGCCTCGTCAAGGGTAAGTCCTGCTACGTGAAGTTTTCCCAGTACCGGTAAAACGATATTCCCGTCTTTATCAACGGAAAATCCGTTTACATACTGGTCGGCTTCTGAATTAAGAGTTGTTGTTACACCGTGTGTAGGGTTGTTGTTGTACAGCTCTGCAACATCTTTATTGGTGCTCAAAACTCTTACATACAGAATGTCATTTGTTTTAATTTTGTAGGGTTGATTCTGGTTAAGAAAGACTTTGTTATTTTCTGATTTGTCAAGATTCTTTAGGTAAGTAATGTTTCGTCCGCTCTGACATCCGGAGAACATCATGGCTGACATAATGAGTGTCAGAAAAAAAACGGTAGAAAATATTTTTTGCGGAGTGATACAGGGTGCAGCCCTGTTTAAGACTTTGTGTTCATTCTTACTCATAAATTTTTCAGGTTTTGTTTGGCTAATATACAAATCTAATAAAAAAATATTAAACTGTTGGAATGTTTGATGTTCTATGACTTAACTGATTGTTTCTGCGACTTTCAGGGAAGAACAGGTTTGGGATATGGCCTTAACGTTTTAGAGTATAAGTTCAGGGTGGATATAAAACAAAATTAATATTTGAAACGTTATATGTTATGTTGTTTATTTCAATGCCGGTGTTTAATCTGAGATTGCCGGTTTATTAAAAGAATGTATTTACCAAAAAAACTTAAATATTTATTTTAAATCTTTTTTTTAAAAATATAAATTCTTAATTTGTATGAACAAATAAATGTAAATGAAGAGTTTAAAGTTTAACATATTTGAAGCAAAAGGTGCCGATCAGAAGCCGGGCAAAGGGAAGATCCTTATTGCGGAACCCTTCCTTCAGGGGCCGTATTTTGGCCGTTCGCTGGTGTTTCTGACCGAGCATGGAAAAGAGGGTGCTGTTGGTTTTGTTTTGAATAAGCCATCGGAGTTGTATATTGATGAAATCATAGAAGACCTTTACAGTTTCAGGGGTGAATTGTTTATTGGCGGGCCGGTACAGTCTGATACTCTTCATTTTATACATACCCTTGGTGATGAAATTCCGGGTTCGGTAAAGGTTACCGAAAATATTTACTGGGGAGGGGACTTTGAGGTTATAAAAAAAATGATAAATGAAGATAAGCTTGATAGGAAATCAATTAAATTTTTTGTTGGTTATTCCGGTTGGTCTCCGGGACAACTGGAGAGTGAGATTGCTGAAAAATCGTGGATAGTGTCATCAATACCCGACGAAACCATAATGTCGTATAAAATTGATAATATATGGAAAGAGACTATGGAAAGTCTGGGTGACGTTTACAAAACATGGTCCAATTTTCCGCAAAACCCGAGTTTCAATTAATCTCTTCCGACTCTTTTACTGTCTTTTCAATCAAGGTCCTGCTTATCTGTTTGGTAAGTATGTTGTAATATCTTTTTTCTTCCATTCCTACTATCCATTGTATACCCTGAATTGCGTTGGTTAAGAAAAGTTCGTCGGCATTTAAAAGGTCTTCTTTTGTAAATCCGTCTGTTTCTGTTGTTTTTATTCCCATATTTTTTAATACCGAAAGAACCTGTTTTCGCATTATTCCCGATACACATCCCGACTTTACTGCCGGAGTTAATACGGATTTGTCTTTTATTACAAAAAGATTAGAGGATATTCCTTCTATTACTTTGCCGTCAGAATTAATTATAAGACAATCATCAAGATTATTCTCATTTTTGTATATTCCTGCCAGTATGTTTACAAAAGCACCTGCATTTTTGAATCCGGAAAAGGCTGATGCATGTTTGGTATGCTTAGTAAATATTTTTGTAAGAAGGCCTTTTTTGTTCAGCTCATATAGTTCCGTTTGTAAAGGAGAAGCTTCTATGATGAAAGATGTTTTGTTGGTTTGCGGAGTATACAGACCTCCGTCGTTGCGGAATATTGTTACTCTTATTCTGGCATCTTTGTAAATTCTGTTTTTGAGAACAAGAGATGTTATCATGTCATGTAGTTCGTCATGATTAAGACTGAAACATGGTTCCATCATGAGGGTACTGAGCCCTTTGTGTAAACGGGTAATATGGTCGTTTAAATAAAGTGTTGTGCCTTTATGGTATCTTATTGTTTCAAAAAGAGCATCTCCGAATTTTAGTCCTCTGTTATTCTTTGTAAATAACGGCTTTTCTGCTTCTTCAAATTTGTGATTGAAAATTATGAAGTTATCTGTTTTTTTATTCATAGCCTTCAACAATCTTTTTGCATACGGGAATAATTGAACTGTTTTTTTTAATCAGAAAGCATTTTTTTAAACCTGCCCGTTTGCCTGCAACTATATCTCTTTCCGAGTCTCCTATTAAATAGGAGATATCCGCATCGATGTTGTGTTCCTTAATAGCCTGAAGTATCATTCCCGGTTTGGGTTTACGGCATTCACATTCCGAAACCGATTCGTGATGCGGACAAAAGTAGGCAGCATCAATTTTTATATCATGTTCAGCCAGTTCGGCAAAAAGTTTACGGTGAACTTTTCTTACATCATCTTCAGTGTAAACACCTTTGGCTACACCGCTTTGGTTCGATACAATTATCAGTTTGTAACCGGCCTCCGACAACATTCTTAATCCTTCTGCGATTCCTTCGTTTATTTTCAGGTCTTCGGGTTTGTATATGTAATAAAATCCTTCGTCGTTATTTATAACTCCGTCACGGTCGAGGAATACGGCTTTGTTTTTCATAGTTTAGAAGTTGAAACTTATAAGTTCTTTGAAAAAATGAACTAATAATTCCGGATTGAAAAACACAGGAAAAAAGAAACCGTAAACGGCCCCCCAGAAGTGAGCATCGTGTCCTACATTGTCAATGTTTTTATCACTCATTACTTTTGAGTATATGAGGTAACCTATACCGAGTATAATTCCGGGTACAGGGATGAAATACAGATAAATTAAATTATACGGAGCATACAGGATAGTAACAAATACTGCTGCCGATACTGCCCCTGAAGCTCCTATGGCACTGTAGTACGGATTATTCTTCTCTTTTATAAGTGAATAAATGCCGGAAACGACCAAGGCTGATAAAAAGAACAGAAGAAATAAAAGATTAGTGTTCCAGTAAATGGTATGATTAAAATAAATAATCACGGCATTGCCAAAAGAGTACAAAACAAAAAGGTTTATTAAAAGATGTCCCCAGCCTCCGTGAAAAAATCCGTGGGTAACAAGACGGTAATATTCTTTATGGTGAACAATACGGTATGCATTGAATTTGTATTTCTCAATGAGTTCTGGCTGATTAAACCCTGCAATACTGGTTACGGCGATTGCAATTATTAAAATTGTAACTATAGACATTTTATAAAAAGTTAATTTCAGGTATTGTTACTAAAGTTAATGCTTTTAATGCATTATTTTAAATATAAGTTCTTTCAGAAGTTCGCCGTCATTCGTGGCTGCATAATTGTAGCCTTTCGATTTCATGTCGTATTCGCGAAGTAAGCTTATTATCTGTACCACCTTCCGGGCTGAGTATTTTTGAGCTCCGGTAGTATAATCCGAAACAAAATACGGGTTTATCTTTAATGCCGAGGCAACAGCCATTTTTGATTTGTCTTTCAGGTAGTGGTATGCAATCAGCTTCTGAAAATATCCGAACAGTGTGGCTATTGTTACCTGAATAGGATAGCTTTTGGGATTTTTGGCAAATGAACGGATGATACGGTTGGCTTTGACAACATTTTTCTGCAATACAGCTTTGTTAAGCTCAAAATTGTTAAACTCTTTGCTGATGCCGATATTCTTTTCGATGTCGGATGCTGTTATTGTTTTGGTTTTATTTCCAAGAGCAATTTGCAGTTTTTCTATTTCATGTGCTATTTTTGAAAGGTCGTTACCCAGATACTCTATTAATATCTGACTTGCCGTAATGTCGATTGAAAGGCCTTTTGATTTTAAATAGCTTGTCAGCCAGGAACCAACCTGATTGTCGTAAAGCTTCTTTGACTCGAACAATACCCCCTGTTTACTTATTGCCTTATAAAGTTTTTTCCTTTTGTCAATTGTTTTGTACTTGTAGTTTACTACCAGAATAGTGGTAGTAAGGGGGTTTTCGGCATAAACAGCAAGCTTTTCAATGTCCTTAATGTTTTGAGCTTCTTTAACAATCACCACCTGATAGGGTGCCATCATCGGATATCTTCTGGCTGCAAGCACAATGTTTGTGGCATCGGTATCTTTACCGTATATAATGGTTTGATTAAATGCCTTTTCCTCTTCTTTCAGAACATTATCAGCAATGTAATTGGTTATTGTGTCAATATAAAAAGGTTCATCTCCCATAAGGAAATATATGGGAGAGTACTCTTTTTTCTTTAGTTGCTGTATTATCTGTTCAAAGGTCATTTTAAGATCAACTGCAGGTTAAAAAATCAGGTGTTTAACCGACTTACCTTCGTTAATTAATTCTTTAAGAGCATTAATGCCGATTTTGATATGGGTATCAACAAACTGTTTATTTACCAACTTGTCACTTTCGCTTGTCTTAACACCTGTTGAAATCATAGGCTGGTCGGAAACAAGAAGTAATGCTCCGGTAGGGATATTATTTGTAAAACCAACGGTAAATATGGTGGCAGTTTCCATATCGATGGCCATTGCTCTGGTTTTTTCCAGATATTTTTTGAATCGTTCGTCATATTCCCATACCCGGCGGTTGGTGGTATAAACGGTTCCTGTCCAGTAATTTCTGCCGTAATCTCTGATTGATGAAGATACGGCACGCTGAAGGCTAAATGCTGGTAATGCCGGTATTTCTGGCGGAAGATAATCGTTTGATGTACCATCGCTTCGGATTGCTGCTATCGGTAATATCAAATCGCCAAGCTTGTTTTTCTTTTTCAGGCCTCCGCATTTTCCCAGAAAAAGAACTGCTTTAGGCTCAATGGCACTTAGCAAGTCCATAATGGTGGCAGCATTAGGGCTTCCCATTCCGAAATTAATTATTGTTATACCGTCGGCACTGCAGTTTGGCATATTACTTTTGATTATCGGGGCATTGTGCCATTCTGAAAACAATTCGACGTACTGGTTGAAATTGGTTAATAAAATGTGTTTTGTAAAATCTTTTAACTCCCTGCCTGTATAACGGGGCAGCCAATTGTTCACTATTTCCTGTTTTGTTTTCATAATGTATGCTGTTTTTACTTTTGTGATTTTGATCCGCTAATGTAACTTTTTCTTGTGATTTTATTTAATTTGTAACAAAAATTGTTTCATGGAACGGTTAAACCTTCCTCCTGCAAACCTGAAAATAGCTAAAGATAAAGGCAGGTTACAGGTGTTTGATATTATACGTAAAAAGTATGTTGCATTGACTCCTGAAGAGTGGGTGAGACAACATTTTTTGCATTATTTTATTTCAGGACTGAATTACCCTCCCGGGTTGATAGCTGTGGAGAAAGTGGTTAAGATAAACGGAATGAATAAACGTGCCGATATTGTGGTTTATGATAAAAAAGGAACTCCGGCAATGATAGTTGAATGCAAAGCTCCTGATGTGGCTGTGGATAATTCTGTTTTTGAACAGGCTGCCGGATATAACCTAAGACTTGGCGTGGATTATCTTCTTATTACAAACGGCATGAAACATTACTGTGCAAAACTGGATAAACAAAATCAAGGTTATGTTTTGCTAGGTTCCATACCTCAGTACCGCGATCTGAACGATTAACCGGAAATTGCAGGAATTGATTAAATTTGTGTTTTAAATGAATATCAGTTATTATTGTGTTTCAGAATCTTAATGTTTTCTTAAAATGCCTTACAAAGAGCCCAAAATAGAAAAACTGTACTATTCCATTGGTGAAGTAGCAGATATGTTTAATGTAAACACTTCTCTTATTCGTTTCTGGGAGAAGGAGTTCGATATCATTAAGCCGCACAAGAATAAAAAAGGTAACAGACTTTTTACTCCTAAAGATATTGAAAACTTCCATCTGATTTATCATCTTGTGAAAGAAAAAGGCATGACCCTTAAAGGCGCAAAGAAAAAACTCAGAGAAAACAGGGAAGATACAGTTAATAATTTTGAAGTTGTTTCAAGACTGAAGAAAATACGTTCGTTCCTTATTGAACTTCGTGATAATATTGAATAAATTTTCCTTTTCATTATGAAGGTTAAAGATGTAGTTGCCGAAATAGAAAGGTTTGCTCCTCCGGGACTCAAAGCCGATTATGATAATGTGGGGCTTCTGGTGGGTTCGGCGGATGACGAAGTTACTGGGGTGCTTATTTCTCTTGATGTTACGGAAGAAGTGGTTGATGAAGCTATACGGGAAAAATGCAGCCTGATTGTGGCTCATCATCCGTTGATATTTTCCGGGCTTAAAAATGTGACTGATAAAACCGAAGCCGGAAGAGTAATTATAAAATTGTTAAGGAACGGTATTTCCGTTTTTGCAGGTCATACAAATGTTGATAGCGTATTTGAGGGAGTAAGCGGTAAAATGGCCGATAAGCTTGGACTTGTAAACAGAACGGTACTTTCTCCTGTGAAAGGGCGGTTGATAAAACTTGTGGTTTTTGTTCCTGCAAAACATGCAGGAAGCGTCAGAGAGGCTATGTTCAGTGCAGGGGCGGGTGTTATCGGTAATTATGATTCATGCAGTTACAATGTGGAAGGGGAAGGTACCTTCCGGGCCGGAGAAAACACAAATCCGTTTGTTGGAGAAAAAGGAAAGCTGCACGTTGAAAAAGAGGTGAGAATCGAACTTGTAATGCCTGATTATTTTAAGAATGCTGTGATTGAGGCAATGCTGAATGCTCATCCATACGAAGAGGTGGCATATGATATCTACCGGCTCGAAAATGAGTGGCCGGTATCGGGTTACGGTATGATCGGAGATCTTGAAAATCCTATGAATGAGGTTGATTTTCTTTCTTTTGTAAAGCAGACTTTTAATGCCGGGTGTATACGCCATACGGCATTCTTAAATAAACAGATTAGTAAAGTGGCTTTGTGTGGTGGCTCAGGAAGCGACTTGCTTGAAAATGCTTTAAGTAAAGGTGCCGATGTTTTTATAACTGCTGATTTTAAATATCATCAGTTTTTCGATGCAGGAAACAACATTTTAATAGCAGATATCGGACATTTTGAGAGTGAACAGTTCACTAAAGAGCTATTTTTTGAGATACTTACAAAAAAATTCTCTAATTTTGCAGTCCGTTTATCAAAAGTGAATACGAATCCGATTAAATATTTTTAATATAATGGCAAAGAAAAATGCAAAAGCCGGTACAGAGATTACCGTAGAAGAAAAGCTGAAAGCTCTTTACGACCTGCAACAGGTAGTTTCTGAGATTGATAAAATAAGAACCCTTCGCGGGGAGCTTCCGCTTGAGGTGCAGGACCTTGAAGATGAGTTGGCTGGACTCGAGACACGTTTGAATAATTATGAAGCTGAGATAAAAAAGCTTAATGAATCAATTCAGGCCAAAAACAATGAAATTAAAGAGGCCGAAATGCTCATTAAGAAATATGAGGCCCAGCAGGCAAATGTGAGAAATAATCGTGAGTACGATTCACTTTCGAAAGAGATAGAATTCCAGAATCTTGAAATACAGCTTTGTAATAAACGAATTGAAGAGTTTAAGAAAGAACTTGAAAACAAACAGAAGCTGATTGAAACTTCCAGGGTTCAGTACGAAGAGAGAAAAAAAGATCTGGAATCGAAAAAGTCAGAGCTTGATGAAATTATAAACGAGACTAAAGTTGAGGAAGAGAAACTGCAGAAGAAAGCCGAATCAATCAAGAAAAATATTGAAGAACGTCTTTTGTCTGCTTTTGAGCGTATCCGTAAAAATGCACGTAACGGCCTGGCTGTAGTTACTATTCAACGTGATGCATGCGGCGGATGTTTTAATAAGATACCTCCTCAGCGACAGCTTGATATTCAGTCGCGTAAAAAAATTATTGTTTGTGAATATTGCGGACGTATACTTGTTGATCCTGAAATGGGAGAATAATCCCTGTTTACATGTAAGAAGATTTATAAAGAGGGCCGTTTTATGCGGCTCTTTTTTTGTTTATGGCTAACTTTGGTTTTTACTTTTTTATAAAAGCATGTCAGCACCGTTAAAAAAAAGAATTCTGAGATTTCTGCAAAGAGAGTTTGTGTTGTCTTTGTTTTTTCTTGTTCTGATAGTCCTGGCAGTTGTTTATCCCGGAAAGATAAAGGAGTATCCTGGAATGGTAAGCAGGGAAACAATGCTTACTCTTACTGTTTTATTAATGATAGCAACAGGAATAAAAGAGAGCGGATACTTTGAGGTTTTTGCTGCAAGGATGATAAAAAAAGTACACAATGAAAAAATGCTTGCATTTTTTCTGATAACGATTTCGGCTGTTTTATCAACATTTCTTACCAATGATGTTGCATTATTTATTGTTGTTCCACTGACGTTAAGTCTGCAAAAAGTTATCAGAAATGATATCTCGAAGTTGATAATTTTTGAAGCAATTGCCGTAAATGTGGGCTCATTCCTTACACCGATAGGCAATCCTCAGAATATATTTTTATGGCATAAGTGGGGTGTGTCAAGTGTGAGTTTTATATTTAAAACACTGCCGGGAGTCGTAGTTTTGTATGTTCTGTTAATAGTATTTGTTCTGCTCGTCTTCAGGAGTAAGAAAATAAGACTTACAGGAAGTGAAGAAAGAATTTTTTTCGATAAGAAGCTTTTTGTTTTATCGATGATGATGTTGTTGGTTTTTATAGTATCTCTTGAGACGGGATATGAAAATGTACTTGTATTCGTAGTGTTCGGATTGTTTATGGTTTTTTACCGTAAGGTTCTGGTTAAAACCGATTGGTTATTACTGTTGTTGTTTGTTTTAATTTTTATTGATTTTCATGTTATCTCCACCCTGCCGGCAATATCAGAAGGTGTTCATAAACTGAGTATTGAATCGGGCAGAAATGTTTACCTGTTGTCCGGGGTGCTATCGCAGTTCATAAGTAATGTTCCGGCCGGTGTATTTGTTTCAAAGTTCAGCAACGACTGGTTTGCCGTTGTTTACGGTGTGAATGTGGGGGGAAACGGATTGGTCTTTGCTTCTCTTGCGAATGTAATAGCAATGCGAATGGCAGGAGGGAAATCAATATGGATTACATTTCATAAATATTCACTTCCGTATTTGGTTATTTCGGGAGCTTTAATCTGCTTTTTGTTTTTTTGTTAACAGATTACGAAAAGGCGTATAAAGCGGCATTACCAGCTGCCGCCTGCACCTCCTCCGCCAAAGCTTCCGCCTCCGAATCCGCCAAAACCACCTCCTCCGAAATCACCCCCTCCTCCGGAGAAGTTATCCCAGTGTCCTGAATGGTCACGGCCGCTACCCATCATTCCTAAAAACACCCAAAACGGAATATTTCCTCCCAGTGATGAGCGCTGTGTTCTTCGTGCTTTGCCAAAAAATAAGAAAAAGATAATAAAAATAAGAAATGGTATAAATGCAGCAATACCGTTACCTTTTCGTTGTGTTTTTTTCAGGTATTCGTCAGCAGTGTATTCTCCTTTTGTAAGTTTCATCAGGGTGTTTACAGCCTGTTGTAATCCTCCGTAGTAATCGTTCTGGCGAAAATGCGGTATCATTTCATTATCAACAATGCGATTGGCAACAGCATCAGGTACTGCACCTTCAAGGCCGTAACCTGTTGCAATGAATACTTGTCCTTTTTCATTACCTGTTTTGGGTTTTAAAAGAATCAGAATGCCGTTATCTTTGCCTTTTTGTCCTATTCCCCATTTTTCGGCAAGTTTGAAAGCATAGTCACTAACCGAAGTGCCGTCAAGTGATTTCACGGTTACAACTGCTATCTGTGTGCTTGTTTCGTTATTGAACCTGACAAGCTGTTGTTCGAGAGCTTCTCTTTCCTGTGGTGATAAAACACCTGCAAAATCATTAACCAGACGCGGAGGCTCTGGTCTTTCGGGCAGTGTTTGCGATGAAACTATTAATGTGCTTAATAATAGTATTACGGTTAAAATATTTTTCATTTTATTTTTAAAGTTTATGGTGTTATTCACCAAATGAGATGTCGTCGGAAAGTTCATTTATGTCGTCGCTATGATAAGGGAAATGTGTTTTAAGCTGATTGCCGCTTTCTATTATTGCCTCGGCAAGGCCTTCAGTAAATTTTCCTTCTTTGAATTTTGCAGCCATGTTCTCCTTTATCTTGTCCCAGAAATCTTTCGGAACTTTACTGTTAATGCCGGCATCGCCTAATATTGCAAACTTTCGGTCTTTGTACGCAAGATAAAATAAAACCCCGTTTCTTTGGGCTGTTTTGTGCATTTTCAGTTTCTTAAAAATATATGCAGCCCTGTCAAGCACATTTCCTTTACAGTGTGATTCTATGTGTACTCTGATTTCACCTGATGTGTTCAGTTCTGCCTCTTTAATGGCATCAACTATCTTCTTTTTATCTTCTTCAGACAAAAAATCCTTCATATTACTTGTTTTTTCTGCTTAATTAAGCAGGATTATAAATTGTAAGTGCTTTGATTCTGACAACAGAGTTGCACCCAAAGTTTAAAATTTAACTGTTGGAGCTTCTTTGGCTTTTTCTTCGGCTTTGAAGTATGGCTTTTTCTCGAATCCGAACATCCCCGCAATCATATTATGAGGGAATTTTTTAATGTAAGTATTGTATTTACGTGTTGCCTCATTGAACTTTCTACGTTCAACTGCAATGCGGTTTTCAGTTCCTTCAAGCTGGGCCTGTAAATCGAGGAAGTTCTGATTTGCTTTAAGGTCAGGATATCGCTCCATTACAACCATTAATCTTGATAAAGCAGAAGACAATCCGTCCTGAGCCTGTTGAAACTTCTGAAATGTTTCTTCATTCAGGTTTTCTGCTGATACGTTAATGCTGGTAGCTTTGGCTCGGGCCTCAATAACAGCTTGTAAAGTCTCTTTCTCATGTTCTGCATACCCTTTGACTGTGTTTACCAGATTTGGAATTAAATCAGCTCTGCGTTGGTAAACGTTCTCAACCTGAGCCCATTGTGCATCTACAGCTTCCGATAATTCAACCATTGTATTGTATCCGCAACTGCTGAAAAACGGAATTAAAATCGCACTCGCTAGTATTAGTTTTAACTGTCTCATAATCATTAAATAGTTATTTTTTTTGTTATTTTTTTAAGAGTTACAACAAAAATAGTTATTTTAGTGATTCTATTCTAAAGACTAACCGGAATTATTTTATTCGTTTTTTATTAACTTTTAAAACCTTTGTACTATGAAAAGATTTTTACTGATTTTCGCATTTCTTGTATTTGCATTTAGTCCTTTATTCTCGCAGGGACTTATTATTAGCGAGGTTGTTGATGGAACAGGCTCAGGGGGATATCCTAAATATGTTGAATTAACAAATACCTCTGATGTGACTATTGATCTTAATGGGTTTAAGATTAACCTGTATATAAACGGAAGTGAAGATGCCTCTCTTGGCTACGAGTTTGCCGAAGAGTTTCTTTTGCCGTCAAAAGCTTCTGTTGTTATAACTAATATCGACAATAAAACTGACGGGCAGCTATGGTCTGATTTTAATCTGCCTGAACCTACTTATGAAGTTTTGGGAGCAACAGGTATTAACAGTAACGGAGATGATGTTTATGAGTTGGTTGCGTCCGACGGCACAGCTATTGATGTATATGGTGTTATTGGGGATGACGGAACAGGGGAAGCTTGGGAATTCCTTGATTCATATGCCTATAGAAAGTCTACTGTTTATAACCCATCTACGACTTTTGATATTACAGAGTGGTATATTGCTGGAGCCAACTTCTTAGATGATTATGCAACAGATATGTCACCGTATCTTACTCCCGGCACACATGAATTAACAACATCAACAGGTTCGCTTGAGCTGACTTATCCTGCAGGAGGAGAAAACTTTGAGACTGGAGATGTTGTAACAGTAACCTGGAATGCAACGGATGTAGACAGTATTTATATTCAGGGTAAAAAATCAGATGAATCAGCATTTGAAACTATTGTTCCTTCAGCAATAGATGCAACTCTAGGAACTTTTGATTTTGGTATTCCGGAGGATACAGAAGAGGGTGATTATCAGTTAAGGATAGTGGGTAAAGATGATCCTACTGTGGCTGATACCAGTGATTATTTCCATATTACAGATACTTATTTTGCCGGTCTTTCAGATGAATATCCTTTTACTCCTGAAAACGGAGCTGTGGATGTTCCTACAACATTGTATGATGGAAGACTTGAAATGCATTTTAAAGAGTCGGTAAAACCAGGTACTGCCGGTAAAATATATCTGAAGAAATATGATGATGATAGTGTAGTTAAAGAGTGGGATGTTACTGATCCTGCGCAGGTTTCTACAGATCCGGATGAAGCAGAAACTATATTTATATATCTTGATAGTGAACTAGATGCGGAGACTAAGTTTTATGTTACTGTTGATGCTGGAGCTGTTGTGGATTTGGCAGCTACTCCTAACTCATTCGGCGGTATTTCGGATAAAGACACGTGGGTGTTTACAACTGCTGCTGCACCTGTAGAGGTAAGTATTTATGATATTCAGTATACTACAGATGAAACTGGTGATTCTCCTTACAATGGACAATTGGTTAAGACAATTGGTGTTGTTATGGCCACCACTAATTATGGTTATTATATTCAGAGTGATAACAGTGCATGGAGTGGAATTTATGTATATGATTCTGAAGCTTCTGTTGCTGTAGGCGATGAAATAACAGTAACCGGAACTGTATATGAATATAATAATTTCACAGAATTAACAGATATAACAAATACTACAGTTATTAGCTCCGGTAATACGCTGTTTGAACCTGTTTTGATTACGATGGCAGGTTATACCGAAGGTTATGAAAGTGTATTGGTTAAAGTTGAAAATGTAACATGTTCTAATCCTGATTTGGGATACGGAGAATGGGAAATAACAGACGGAACAAACACCGGAAGAGTAGATGATATGTGGTATGCATATACTCCTACTCAGGATGAAGCGTTTGCTTCTATTACCGGAATGATGACATACAGTTATAGTAATTTCAAGATTGAGCCACGTGATGCTTCTGATATTGTTACTGCAGCTACAATTATTCGTCGCTCAGAGGCTGCAGATATTTCTGTAGGTCCGAATCCGGTATTAAATGAACTTAGAATTTCTGCAGCAATGCCTATAGTAAAAGTTCAGGTTCTGAATGCAGTTGGACAGGCTGTAAAAGAACTTAATGAAACAGGAGAAAACTTAAATATGGATTTAAGCGGAGTTTCTAAAGGTGTTTATCTTGTTCGTGTGACATTTGCTGATGGAAGTGTTGGTGTTCGCAAGGTAATTAAGCGATAACTGCATATCCTGACTTGTCCTGAATAACCCGTTAGCGGTTTTTAGTAAAGTAGGATAAATTAACAGAATCCACAGGAAGCAATTGTTTCCTGTGGATTTTTTTATTTATATATTTTGTTTTTACTCAAACTATGAGGCTGTACAAAAAGTTGTTATTCCGTGAATTCATCCCAACTTTTGTGGCATAATGAGAAAATGACGGAATACCGGCGTCATCGCGA
>JAADEM010000111.1 GCA_013153405.1 Chlorobiota bacterium | reverse complement strand
TCGATCAGAGACATAGATATCACCCAATTAATTCAGCTGCTTGAATCAACTAAAAAACACAGAATAAACCGTACCAGAAAGACATACGACCCCCTGCCACTACCATTCCTGAATTATCAGACAATAAAACCACTGGTAAAAAGTAATACAGCCATAAATTACATTGCTCAATCAGAAAAACAAGTTGCAGGATTTTTATTTACATTGTTAAAATATCCGTATGCTGAAGCCCTTCTTACAGGAATAAATGAAGATTTCTATAAAAAAGGGACATCTCCGTTTCTGTTCGAATATGCATTTCATGACCTGAAAAACAAAGGTTTCAACTCAATAAATCTTGGTGGTATTCCCGAAGGAAAAGACGGAGAGAATCTCGCAATATTCAAAAAAAGACTGGGTGCTGAAGAGAAGATCGTTTACGGAGCAACAACAAACTTTCTTATCTATCCGTATAAACTTTTAAACCCAATACTCAATATTGGACGAAAACTACCACGCAACAATCCCATAGTTCAATTTCTGAAAAAGTTTATCTGATATTTTTAATCCACGGATAGTATACCGCAATCATTCAGCACTGTAACATTGTAACACGTTAATCATTTATCTCAATCACCGCCTTCATCACTCCGTCACTGTAACCTTCGACCAGCTCATATGCTTTAGCAGTCTGCTCAAGCGTAAAACGGTGTGTTACCATCTGAGCAACATTCACTTTTCCCGCAGCAATGGCATCAATGGCTTTTTGTTCATAACCATTCTGGCGCCGGACATTACGAATTGTAAGTTCTTTTCTTCGCATTTCATCAGCCCGGAAACTCCATTTATCGAAATCAGGAATTCCGATAATAAGAAGCGTACCTCCAGGTTTCAGAATTCTAACAGCATCATCGACAGCCTCCTGCGATCCGGTTGCATCAAAAGCAACATCAACACCATATGGCAGAATTCCTTTTACCTTTTCTGCAATATTTTGTTCATCGGGATTTACAAACAAATCAGCACCCTGTTTTATAGCAAACTCACCTCTGTAACTTAGCTTCTCCGAAACGATAACTTTACCGTTACTTTGCATTGTTAATGCCTGAAATACACTCATCCCTATCGGGCCGAAACCAAAAATTGCAATATCTTTTCCTTTAAGTTCACCTGCCAGTGATGTTGCATAGTAACCAATTGAAAAAGGCTCAACCAGCATTCCTTCATCAAATGACATATTATCGGGTATAACAAAGCAATTACGGGCAGGAACGACAATGTATTCAGTATTGCAGCCTTCAACCTGTCCGGGTACACCAACAGCTATTCCGTTAAGACATGTATGAGGACGACCGTTAAGGCACTGGTCGCATTTACCGCAATGGATATTCGGGTCCACGGCTACTCTGTCTCCCGGCTTCAAATCACTGACACCACTTCCAGCCTCTGTTACCACACCTGCAAATTCGTGCCCCATTATAAAAGGGAACTGTACAACCTGTGTCCCTATTTGTCCCTCCTTATAATAATGCATATCTGAACCACATACTCCGATTGATTTTATCCTAATAAGAACATCATCCGGATTTTTTATCCCAGGTTTAGGTATGTCTATAAGTGATATCTCTTTTATCCCGGTAAGAGCAGCTGCTTTCATAATATTTTTTTCACTTAATTAATTCGACATTCATTATTCATCCAATACTGTGAAGTTATAAACGCCGAACTCTGAACACCGAATTTCAAAGTTTTTTCACTTCTTCATTCAATATTCGTCATTCGACATTCATTATTCATCCAATACTGGTGAAATTTCGAACACCGAACTCTGAACGCCGAATTTCGAAGTTTTTCACTTCATTATTCGTCCAATACTGTGAAATTCCGAACACCGAATACTGAACACCGAATTTCGAAGTTTTTCACTTCATTATTCATTATTCGTAATTCGACATTCATTATTCGTCCAATACTGTGAAATTTCGAACACCGAACTCTGAACGCCGAATTTCAAAGTTTTTCACTTCATTATTCATTATTCGTCATTCGACATTCATTATTCGTCCAATACTGGTGAAATTTCGAACACCGAACTCTGAACGCCGAATTTCGAAGTTTTTCACTTCATTATTCATTATTCGTCATTCGACATTCATTATTCGTCCAATACTGTGAAATTTCGAACACCGAACTCTGAACGCCGAATTTCGAAGTTTTTCACTTCATTATTTATTATTCGTCATTCGACATTCATTATTCGTCCAATACTGTGAAATTCCGAACACCGAATACTGAACGCCGAATTTCGATTTTTTTAAATTATGCTTTAGCGGCCTGCAGAACCTTATCGTGCATATTTGCCCTATAGCCGAATATGGCAATCACAACAAAGCTAATGAAAGGTAAAATAAACGATGCGTTTACTGCGGGCAGCCAGGCAACTTTTCCAAGGTCGATAATAGCACCCTGCAACGGAGGCATTAGAGCTCCACCAACAATAGCCATTACAAGCAAAGCAGCACCCAGAGTGGCATCTTCTCCAACATCACGAAGTGCAATACCGTATATAGTCGGGAACATAAGAGACATAAATGCAGATGTAGCTATCAGGCTGTACAACCCGAACATTCCATCAATAAGAATTGTCAAAGATGTGGTTATCATACCGCCTATTGCAAATATCATCAGAAGCAAACGCGGATTCACATATTTCATCAGAGCTGTACTTATAAACCGGCTGGTGAGAAATATAACCATCGCAAGTATGTTATACCTTTGAGCTGTTGCCTTATCTATTCCCAGATGATCGGCATATTGAATGATAAACGTCCAGCACATAATCTGAGCTGCCACATAAAACACCTGTGCAAATACCCCTTCCCTGAATATCTTGTTTTTCATCAGCCGGCGAAACGACTGCATTGGATGAATGCTTTTGGCATGGCCGGTATCAGGCATATGTGTCATAAGTATTATGATAAACATAATTATTACCACAACTCCAAGTGCCACATACGGATTCCTTATTACCATAAGGTCGTGTGCCCGTATAGCAGCCTTCTCGGCAGCATCAAGAGTCGGGAAAATAAGATTTCCGGCAGCATCTCTTTTATCAGATAATAATTGAGGTAACACAACTTGTGAAGCAACAAACATCCCCAGTAATGAACCTACTGGATTGAACGATTGTGCCAGATTCAAACGACGTGTTGCTGTTTGCGGATGTCCGAGTGAAAGGACAAAAGGATTTGCTGTTGTTTCAAGAAATGCAAGTCCGAATGTCAGAATATATAACGATATCAGAAAATATCCGAACACTTCATATTTGGCAGCAGGCCAGAACAACAATGCTCCTATAGCATATAATGCAAGGCCCAGCAGTATTCCTTTTTTATAACTGTACTTCTGCACAAAAAGTGCAGCAGGAATAGCCATTGTGGCATAACCTCCGTAAAATGCGAACTGAATAAGTGCAGCTTTGGCATTAGGTATTTCCATCACGGTCTTAAATGCTGCGACCATAGGGTTGGTTATATCATTGGCAAACCCCCACAATGCAAACAGGCTTGTGATGATAATAAAAGGAACCAGGTATTTTCTTTCAACAACGGGAATCTTTGTCTTTTCCATCTTAAATATTTTGATTTTAGTTAAAATAAGTTCTCATTAAAAATAAAAACACATCTCTATTCAACAGGTATTACACCTTTTTTCAGAATAATATTTCCATATTTTGCAGTTTCACCTGTCATTACAACAGCAAATGCCCGTTTTGCCCTGTCATAAAAATCGAACCTGTCAATCCGCTCAATGGCCGGTATTTCCGGATTTGTCTTCAATATACTTTTCATATATGATTCTTCCACAGCAGGATCGAGCTCATCACCTTCCACTGCAGCCATCATAACAAGAGGAGCAGGCACATATGCATCAAGTTCGAACAATGGCAGTATCGCTTCAAGCAACTGAGGTATACGCAGACCATCAGCACGTATAACCCTGTCGTTAAATGTTTCTCCCGGAAAATGTGCATCGGCCAGAACAATTTCATCGCCGTGTCCCATTCTTGCAAGTACAGAAAGTAATTCGGGACTAATCAGAGGTGATATTCCTTTAAGCATTTTTAATTGTTTTTAATTTCAAAAACAACTTGTGTATACAAGTTAAACTGTCGTAAAATTAATTATTTGTTTTTATAATCCAATTTTTGAAATGCTTAATATGGTATTTTAACATTTGAAGTTTTCTGAATATTGTATCTGGATGATATAATCAGGACATCACATTATCATAATTTATTAAACGGTTTTACCACCATGGTATTTTTGCCGGTTGTATCCGGAAACCACAATAAAACCCTTGCCTGTTCGTCAAATTGTACATTTCCTCCCGTAACATAAACATCAAAACCTCGAGGATAATCAAATTCAGGAACAAATATCTCAACAGGCTGTTTATTTCTGTCAAAATTAAGTTCTATCAGAAGTTCTTTATCCCGATACCTGTAATCATATTTCAAAAGCTTTCCGGGGATTTTAACCGGATACGGCCTTACTGCTGCCTCAAGAGCTCTGCCTCCCGAGTTAATGTCAGATTTATCTTTTTGTTGCGATAAGCTGAATATGGATAAATCCTCCCCGTTCCAGTTATCTCCACGTTTATTGGTATTATCTGCAGTATAGTTCCACAAGGTGTAATTAAACAGGTTTGCCTCCACAACATCAAAGCTTCTGTCAAGAGCTTTTATCTGATCTGAAAAATCACCGGTGCGGAACGACTCTTTTTCATTCATATCGAATGGGATACCAAATTCTCCCAGTAATGAAGGAGCATCTCCGTATTTTTCTCTGGTTTCATTAATCATATCTGCCAGATATTTTACAAATGCATTTTTAACTCTGTTTTTACCCAGAATAATTTCACCATCCAGATAACCGACCCAAGGAATATATTTCTTTTTAAACAAGGTCACATCATCATACCAATGGGAACCATTTACCCATTTTATATCAGGATGCTCTTTCAGCTCAGGCAACTCCTGAACACTTGGAAACAACGCATTGCCAACACAAATGAACCATTCGGGACAAACCGAACGAATTGAATCTGCATACCTGACAGCAAACGGCTCATAATAATCTTTATTAAAATCAACTTTACGACCATTCACTTCACTGAAATAGTTTTTCACAAGCATTTTAGGACTACCGTCATCCAACAATCTCCATACTCCTTCCTTTTGCCAGATTCCGGTACTGTCATTCCATATATTTTCCGCTTTTTCATTCAGTAATTTTTTGCCCGCTTCCCTTAATCCTGCAATTCCCACCTCAAAATGACCGACTTCGTACGGAACACCTGCTCCTAACACCATTCCCTCATATGCAGTCGGATTGTCTCCCACTATGTCATAATTCCATTTCGCAGTAATATCCTTTATCCCTATATAACCCGACGACGGTTCATTCATAAGTTCAAATCCGATAACATTCGGCAAATCCTTTACCTTTTCTGCTACCTTCATAAATGACATAATGTAATGTGCCTGCAAAAACTCCTGAATACCAACACTGTCTGCCTTCAGATGAGGAGCAAAGTCATCACCTCCATAAAAAAGGGTGAACATTGTTGCTGCTGCAAGCTTGAAATAGTTGGTATACCATATCATCTTCGGGAAAGGATCGCCATAAACATTATGAATGAACGCAGCTCCGGTTTCCTGAAATTTTTTAACATTCAAACCGGCTACCTGAAAAGTCCATAACGGGGCTCCGTCTCCACCCGAGAATCTGCTCCATACATCCTGATGTGGATCAATCATAACATTAATGCCGTATGATTCTGCTTTTTTTATAATTTTCCTGATATAATCAAGGTATTCTTCGTCATATATCCCCGGCCCTTTATGCTCTATTGCTTCCCAGGTAACAAGTAAACGTATAAAATGAAATCCCCAGGCTTTAAGTCGTGAAAAATGCTCATCTGCCTCTTCAAGCGGGAAAGGCCTCCCTGTAAAAGACACCTCACTGCCATTAAAAAAATTATTTGAGACATGTGTTGCAATGCAAGGTTTATACGGTATTTTACTACTGCCTCCCAGATTAATGCCCCGGATAAACATCTCCCTTCCGGATGAATCAACAAAACGATTACCTTCTATTGTGAAGTTTTTTCCGTGTATAATACCAACATCAGGAACCTTTCCCGACTTAATGTTATCGTAGGATATCTTTCTTAATGAATCTGTTTGTATTTTTTCTTTGCTACAAGAAAGTAAAATCAAAACAAAAACAGGTATCAGAAACTGTATCTTCATCTATATTAAAACTTTAATGTAACAATTCTAAACAAAAATCCCCAGACCGTAAAATTAAAATTAACGTCCTCAGACAATGCCGGCGAAAAAAGCGACATATTTTAATTCCGACTGGACTCTACTAATAGTATTTCCGCATTATTTTAAAAGTACCCAGAACAATAATTAACAACCGAATACAAGCAACCTGAACTTCTGGATAAAAATATAACACTACCGTAAATAAATTACCCCTTTTGAAAAACTATGCTTGCGTAAACGAAATTTTACTCACACAATTGGTTTGGTGGCTCTTAGAAAAAACAGAGATACAGAATCAGGATATAAAGTGGAGCTGGAGGGAATCGAACCCTCGTCCAGACAAGGAAGCAATATGCTTTCTACATGCTTAGCTTTGGCTTGATTTTCGGGTTGCAGCCGGCCCAAAGCTACCTACTGCAACCTTAGTCCCTAAAAGTTTAAGAAACGGTTCGGGACACCCCGTTTCCGATTTCCGGTTTATCTGCACCTCCTGATCGGGCCGCCCCGGAAAGTGGCACCCGGGAGATGTCTTGTCCCGCAGCCTGGCCGCGGGATTAAGCTAATCTACTATACTTCGATTAAGCAGCAAGAGCGTAATTTGATTCGCCATTTATAAAAGTATGTGCCTGAGATTTACGGGTCAGATTCACTACACCCGGCATGCTTACATATCACTTTACCATGCTGTCAATTCCATGTCAGCCCCGTTGTAAAGTTTGCTAAAAAATAGCGTGCAAAGATAATAAATTAACCAATATTTTTCAAGCCTGAAATGGTTTTATAAGGATCTTCTGCCCCAAAAATATAGCTGCCTGACACCAAAACATCCGCACCGGCTTTAATCAGGGCCGGAGCAGTAATATTATCAACACCGCCGTCCACCTCAATAAGAGCATTACTATTCTTTTTTAAAATCAGCTCTTTAAGTTCTTTTACTTTATTTAATGTATTATCAATAAACTTTTGTCCTCCAAATCCAGGATTAACCGACATAAGCAATACAAGATCAACATCAGCAACGATATCCTGAAGCAACGAAACCGGTGTATGCGGATTCAGGGTAACTCCTGGTTTCATCCCCTCAGCCCTGATACTTTGAACAGTACGATGAAGGTGAGTACTTGCTTCATAATGCACATTAAATATATCAGCTCCGGCATCTTTAAACTGTGTGATATACCGCTCAGGCTGAACTATCATAAGGTGTACATCAAAAGGTTTCTTCGCCAGCGGTTTTATAGCTTTCAGCACCGGGATACCAAAAGAAATATTAGGAACAAACACACCATCCATTATATCAAGATGAAACCAGTCTGCTTCACTTTTATTTATCATCTCAACATCCTTTTTAAGATTGCTGAAATCGGCTGACAGCAATGATGGCGCTATTAAATGACTCATTATTATATATTTTAAAATAAAAACCAAACTATAACTACAGGGGTAAAAATAATACTAACATTGCAATTTTATGCTTTTTCAATCAAAAAGTATTAATTACAATATCGTTTTAATGCCGTTTTGTTCAGCACACCAGAAACATAACTATTGTGAAAATTTATACCCCCTCTATTGTCCGAGGTATGAGCGCAGTATTTTACTACGATAAGTATGTTTTAGCCGTTTTATGGCCTTTTCTTTTATCTGTCTTACTCTTTCCCGGGTGAGATTAAAAAGCTTCCCTATCTCTTCAAGAGAATAGGGCGGCTCTTTATTCAGGCCGTAATATAAACGTATGATATCAGCTTCTCTGGGAGTAAGCGTTGACAACGAACGTTCTATCTCTTTTCGCAATGAGTCATTAATCAGATTGGTATCCGGACTAAGACTTTCAGATGAAAGTAAAATATCGTATAATGTATTATCCTCATCTTTTTTCAAAGGAGCATCCATTGAAATATGACGCGGCGAAACATTCAATGCTTCTTTTACCTCTTTGGGGGCCATTTCCAATGCCCTGGCTATCTCCTCAGATGTAGGCTCCCGCTGATAATCCTGCTCCAGACGGGCAAACGTACTGTTCACCTTATTTATTGAACCGATTTTATTTAACGGCAGCCGGACTATGCGCGCCTGCTCAGCCAATGCCTGAAGAATAGACTGGCGTATCCACCAAACTGCATATGATATAAATTTAAACCCTCGCGTCTCATCAAATCGTTGTGCAGCTTTTATAAGACCAATGTTACCCTCATTTATCAAATCAGGCAGGCTCAATCCCTGATTCTGATACTGCTTTGCCACAGAAACAACAAACCTGAGATTTGCATTTATCAATTGTTCAAGTGCTTTTTGATCTCCCTGTTTTATTTTTTTTGCAAGCTGTACTTCTTCTTCTGCAGTTAGCAACTTCACTTTCCCAATCTCATGCAAATACTTATCAAGCGAAGGTGTTTCCCTGTTGGTTACTTGTTTGGTTATCTTAAGTTGCCTCATGTTATTAATATAAGGTTTGGTTAGTTATAATTGGGTGTAAAAGTAACCAGATTATTGTCTGTTTGCTTAAAATTGCATATATTTTTTTTATTTTCCTAATATAAATTATGAATTTTATTTTGTGGGTTCATGTATAATATTTATGTTTGCATAAGTTCTACGACGAAAGGCAGCTTCACAGCTGTTTCGATCCGGAAATCAATATACAACTTTATAGTTTTCGAATAATCATTCCTTTAATGACATTACCTTAAATATAATTTACACACAATTATGCATAATATAATAGCGCTCAATCAAATGCTATTGCCCGAACTCAGGCAACTGGCAAAAGAACTAAAAATAAAAAGAGTTGAATCTTACAAAAAACAGGATCTTATATATAAGATTCTCGATGAAGAGGCCATTCAATCATCTCAGGCTAAAACACCTAAAAAAGAATCAGGCAAACGACGTCCGAGAATAAAAAGAGCTCCGGAGAAAGAAGCCTCAAGTGCTGACAAAACAACAAATACCGGCAGTGATTCCGGAACACAACAAACACCGGAAAAACCCAAAGCTCAACAAGAAGATTCAAACACAGCAAAACCTGAAGAACAAAAAACAATCAACTCACCTGCTGATACCCAGGAAGAACAAAAACAGGAAAAACCAAGACGCAGAGGTCGTCCGCCTAAAAAGAATAAGCAGGAAACACCGGAAATTCAGACTCAGGCTGCTGTAAATCCTGAAATACAGGAACCGAAGAAAGAAGAAGCCAAACCGGAAGAAAAGAAGGAACATAAAGAAGAAAAGCCTCAGGGACAACAAACACCCGCTGTTGAGGAAGAAGGGAAAAAACTGCAACTCGAACGTCCTTCGAACAGAAATAACCAGAAAGAAAACGGACACAGAAAAAATCATGAACGCAAAGATGACAGGCCCTACGAATTTGAAGGAATAATTTCTGCCTCTGGTGTGCTTGAGATAATGCCGGATGGTTATGGCTTTCTGCGTTCATCGGATTACAACTATCTCAACTCTCCCGATGACATTTATGTGTCACAATCACAAATAAAATTATTTGGTCTGAAAACAGGGGATACCGTTCTCGGCACTATCAGACCACCAAAAGAGGGTGAAAAATACTTCCCTTTAATTAAGGTTATAGAAATTAACGGAAGAACTCCCGATTTCGTTCGCGACCGTATTCCGTTCGATCACCTTACTCCTATTTTCCCTAACGAAAAGTTCAATCTTGCCAGCGGTAACATGGCCAACCTCTCGACACGTATTGTTGACATGTTTGCTCCCATTGGAAAAGGACAACGCGGACTTATCGTTGCCCAGCCAAAAACAGGTAAAACCGTCCTTCTTAAGGATATAGCCAATGCCATTGCATCAAATCATCCTGAAGTATACATGATGATTCTTCTTATCGATGAACGTCCTGAAGAAGTAACAGACATGGCACGAAGTGTTAATGCCGAAGTTATTTCATCTACCTTTGACGAGCCCGCCGAACGCCATGTGAAAATTGCAAACATAGTTCTTGAAAAAGCAAAACGGTTGGTAGAATGCGGTCATGACGTGGTTATTCTGCTTGATTCCATTACCCGTCTTGCCAGAGCATACAACACTGTTTCACCTGCCTCCGGCAAAGTACTCTCAGGCGGTGTAGATGCAAATGCACTACATAAGCCAAAACGCTTCTTCGGTGCGGCACGAAATATTGAAGACGGTGGTTCCCTTACAATTATTGCAACAGCCCTTACCGAAACAGGTTCGAAAATGGATGATGTAATATTTGAAGAATTCAAAGGAACAGGAAACATGGAACTTCAACTCGACCGTAAACTGTCGAACAGAAGAATATTCCCTGCTGTTGATGTTAACCTGTCAAGTACCCGACGCGAAGACCTGCTCTTACCGCAGGAATTCCTTAACAGAATGTGGGTACTTAGAAATTACCTTGCCGACATGACTCCTGTGGAGGCAATGGAATTTTTACGCGACAGATTAAGCAAAACAGTATCAAACGAAGAGTTCCTTATATCGATGAATGACAAGTAATTTTATTTCCAACATATAAGAGGATATCTATAACGTTGTCATTCAGAATAAACTGAAGCCTGCCTGCCAGACTATGTTGGTCAGGCGGGCCTGCTGAAGTTTAGATGCAGGCTGTTTCTCCCACCAATGACGGAATTGTTTAATAAGTTAGTATTCAATTGTATTAATACGTCATTGCGATTCCTTCGGCAGATGGGTGAAGCAATCTCAAAACGGTCGAGATCACCTGATATTCCGTCATTTTCTCATTAAGCCTCAAAAATTTGGAGTGAATTTTCGCAATAACGGAACATTCATACTTTGAGGATATCCTCTTTTTTATCTTCCACACAACTCTTTAAACTTCAACATACCACTCCAACATCTGCTACTCTGATTTTCAAAACATTGCTTATTTTTAATAGATTTAAATAGCACGATTTAACTTTTTTTGCAATCTCCGGATTACAAAAACAAAATAAATCTAATATATTTGCATCTCAATTTCAGACATGCAGGCATTTTATCAAACACATAAATACAGGCTGGAAAACCTTAGCACACCGGTAAGAAGAGAGCTGTTCAATGCGATTGACTGGAGCAAACGACTTATTGGAATAAAAGGGGCACGTGGAGTAGGCAAAACAACATTCCTGCTCGATTATGCCAAACAGACTTACGGTCTGGATAAATCATGCCTGTACATAAACATGAATAATCTGTATTTCACAAGCCGCTCTATAATATCATTTGCTGATGAATTCCGCAAAACGGGTGGAAAAACACTTATAATAGATCAGATATACAAATATCCTGAGTGGTCAAAAGAACTGAAATACTGCTACGACAACTTTAAAGATTTACAGATAATATTCAGCGGTTCATCAGTAATGCCGTTAGACAAGGACAATCCCGACCTGGAAGGCAGGGTATCGGCATACACATTGGAAGGTTTTTCTTTCAGAGAATATCTGAATCTGAAAACCGGACTTTCGTTTCAAAGTATCTCTATTGATGAAATTATTAAATCTCATACTGAAATCAGTAAAGAGATAGTAAACAAAGTTAAACCACTGGCCTATTACAATGACTATCTTCATCACGGATATTACCCCTTTTTCCTTGAAAAGCACAACTATTTCGAAAACCTGTTAAAAACAATCAACTTCATACTTGAGATAGACATAAGCTATCTGCAGCAGGTAGAACTGAAATATCTGCCCAAACTCCGCAAACTTCTTTACCTGGTTGCAAAATCAGCACCTTTTCAGCCAAACATAAGCAAGCTGAGTAACGAAGTTGAAACATCAAGGGCAACAATAATGAATTATCTCAATTACCTGCAACAGGCACAATTAATAAATATGCTTTTCGAAAAAGGAGATAATCAGGGAAGAAAACCGGCACACATATACATGCAAAATCCAAACCTTGTTTATTCTGTTTATAACGGAGAGATTGATCAAAAGATTCTGAATAAAACATTCTTTTATAACCAGACCGCATACAACAATAAAATTGAATACAGCAAGACCGGTGACTTTCTGATCAATAACGAATATACTTTTATTATTGACAAAAATGAGTATAAAAATATCAATAATGACAAAACCTATATAACTGAAAGAATGACAGAGGTAGGCAGTAAAAAAACAATACCTCTGTGGTTATTCGGATTTTTACATTAATTAGGAAAAATGAGTTGAGATACTGATATGATTATTGTAACTTTAGCAACCTTGAAAACACTGGATCAAACCCATAGGGGAAATCAGAATAAAAACAAACATTAATAACATTAATTTTTAATAAAGTTAAGTAATGACAAAAGAAAAGAAGTTTATCACCTGTGATGGTAACCACGCAGCTGCTCATATTGCTTATATGTTCAGTGAGGTCGCTGCTATTTATCCCATCACACCTTCCTCAAACATGGCAGAGAACGTAGATGAGTGGGCTGCCGCAGGAAGAAAGAATATTTTTGGCGAGACTGTCAAAGTTGAAGAGATGCAATCAGAGGCCGGTGCTGCCGGTGCTGTTCACGGTTCACTTCAGGCCGGAGCATTGACTTCTACCTTTACTGCTTCACAGGGACTATTGTTAATGATCCCTAATATGTATAAAATTGCGGGAGAGCTTCTTCCCGGTGTTTTCCATGTAAGTGCACGTAGCCTCGCTGCTCAGGCTCTGTCTATCTTCGGCGATCACAGTGACGTGATGTCTACTCGCCAGACAGGATTTGCAATGCTTGCCACAGGAAGTGTACAGGAGGTTATGGACCTTGCAGGTGTTGCACACCTTGCAGCCATTAAAACACGTATTCCTTTCCTTCATTTCTTCGACGGTTTCCGTACCTCTCACGAGATACAGAAAGTTGAACTAATGGAACAGGAAGATCTTGAAAAGCTTCTTGACTATGATGCCCTGCAGAAATTCAGAGACAATGCCTTGAATCCGGAACATCCGGTAACAAGAGGTACTGCACAGAACCCTGACATTTACTTCCAGACCCGCGAAGCTCAGAATAAGTACTACACAAACCTTCCTGATGTAGTTGCCGAGTACATGGATGAAATCAGCAAAATCACCGGTCGCAAATACCGTCCGTTTGATTATTACGGTGCTGAGGATGCCGAGAACATCATTATCGCAATGGGTTCTGTAACCGAAACCATTAAAGAAACCATTGATTATCTGATGGCTAAAGGTGAAAAAGTAGGATTAATCGCAGTACATCTGTATCGTCCGTTTTCAGCCAAGCATTTCATGGAAGCAATGCCCTCTACTGTTAAGCGTATTGCTGTTCTTGATCGTACAAAAGAGCAGGGAGCAAACGGAGAACCGTTATACATGGATGTTCGTGAACTGTTCTACGAAAAAGAGAATGCACCTGTAGTTGTAGGTGGACGTTACGGATTATCTTCGAAAGACACAACTCCGGCTCAGATAGTTTCAGTATTTGAAAACCTGAAAATGAACGAGCCCAAGAATCATTTCACTGTTGGTATAGTAGATGATGTAACATTCACTTCTCTTCCTTTACTGCCAGAAATAAGTCTTGCTTCAGAAGGTACCTTCGAAGGAAAATTCTATGGTCTTGGTTCTGACGGTACTGTAGGCGCAAACAAAAACTCAATTAAAATTATTGGTGATAACACCAATAAATATGCTCAGGCATACTTTGCCTATGACTCAAAAAAATCAGGTGGTATAACCATTTCTCACCTTCGTTTTGGTGACGATCCTATCCGCTCACCTTATCTTGTTAATACTCCTGACTTTGTTGCATGTCATGTACCTGCATACCTTGAAAAATACGACATGCTTAAAGGCATGAAAAAAGGAGGTACATTCCTGCTGAACTCTATTTGGGATGTTGAGGAAACCAAGAAACATCTTCCAAATAAGATGAAGAAGTTTATGGCAGAGAATGACATTAAATTCTTTATTATCAACGCTACCAAGATTGCAGAAGAGATTGGCCTCGGAAACCGTACCAATACCATCATGCAGTCTGCATTCTTCAAAATCTCAGAAGTGATTCCTTATGAAGAGGCTGTTGATCACATGAAGAAGGCGATTGTTAAAACATTCAGCCGTAAAGGTGAAGATATTGTTAACATGAACTTCAAAGCTGTTGAACTTGGCGGTGATGTTACTGAAATAGAGGTTCCCAAAGAATGGGCCAGCCTTACTGATGATGAAACCACTGCTAAAAAGCAGGTTCCTGACTTCATCAGAAACATTGTTGAACCAATGAATAACCTTGAAGGAGACTCTCTGCCCGTAAGTGCATTTAACGGTTACGAAGACGGTACTTTCCCGGCCGGAACAGCAGCATACGAGAAACGTGGAATCGCAGTTACCGTTCCCGAATGGGATGTGGACAACTGTATTCAGTGTAACCAGTGTGCATATGTTTGTCCTCACGCTGCAATACGTCCGTTCCTGCTTGATGAGGAAGAGATGGCTAATGCTCCTGAAGGAACAACAGCCAAAAAAGCTCAGGGCAAAAACTTCGCAGGACTTCAGTTCCGTATTCAGGTTAGTGTTCTTGACTGTACCGGTTGCGGTAACTGTGCCGATGTTTGTCCGTCAAAAGAGAAATCACTTATCATGAAGCCTCTTGAAACTCAGATGGACGAAGTTGAACGTTGGGATTACATGGTTGAAAAAGTATCAATCAAAGATAATATCACACCAAAAACTCTTAATGTTAAGGCATCTCAGTTTGCTCAACCGTTGTTTGAGTTCTCCGGAGCTTGTGCCGGTTGTGGTGAGACTCCTTACATTAAGCTCATTACTCAGCTTTATGGTGACAGAATGATGGTTGCTAACGCCACTGGTTGTTCTTCAATCTACGGTGGATCAGCTCCGTCTACTCCGTATTGTACAAACAAAGACAACCAGGGACCTGCATGGGCAAACTCACTGTTCGAAGATAATGCCGAATATGGTCTGGGTATGGCAACTGCATCCAAAAAACTTCGTGAGCGTCTGGCACGTTTGATGTCTGAAGCCATGGAAGAGGTTGCTCCGGCAACTAAAGAGGCTTTTGAAGCCTGGATTGAGGCAAAAGAAGACGGAGAGAAATCACGTGCTGCATCAACTGCTGTCCTTAAAGCTCTGGAAACAGAAAAACACAGTGTTGCAGGTGAAATATTAAAGCTTAAAGATCATCTGGTTAAGAAATCCGTTTGGGTATTTGGTGGTGACGGATGGGCATATGACATCGGTTACGGAGGATTAGACCATGTTATAGCTTCAGGCGAAGACATTAACATACTTGTAATGGATACCGAGGTTTACTCCAACACCGGCGGTCAGTCATCAAAAGCAACTCCAACCGGAGCTATAGCTAAGTTTGCTGCTGCAGGTAAAAAAATCCGCAAAAAAGATCTTGGTCTGATGGCTACTACCTACGGTTATGTTTATGTTGCCCAGGTAGCAATGGGTGCAAACCAGTCACATTACTTCAAGGCTCTTAAAGAGGCCGAAGCATATCCCGGACCTTCATTGATCATTGCATATGCACCATGTATCAACCACGGTCTTAAAGCAGGTATGGGTAAAGCTCAGGCTGAAGAGAAAAAAGCCGTTGAAGCAGGATACTGGCAATTGTACCGTTATAATCCGTTACTGGAAGAAGAAGGAAAAAATCCGTTCCAGCTTGACTCAAAAGAGCCGGATTGGAGTAAGTTCCGTGACTTCCTGCTCGGAGAAGTTCGTTACACTGCTCTTCTTAAAGCAAATCCTGCTGAAGCCGAAGATTTGTTTGCTGCTGCTGAACAAAATGCCAAATGGCGTTACAGCAACTACAAACGTCTGGCCGAGCTTGATTACAAAGTTGTTAAATAACCTGTATTCACATCATAATACATAGACGCTGCACTTTTTGTGCAGCGTCTCTTGTTTTATCCTGACATCTGGCCTGCATCAGTTCCGGAGCCGGAATATTTATCCTTCTGATAAAAGAAAACGAACTAAAAACCACAACGCAGAAAAACCCAACGTTTTCACCATCCCCTCAGGGAAAAGTAATATCATCCACCTTTAACAATTTAACTTTATAACACCATAGCACTGCAATATAGCAGCACTAAAACCCTACTTATTTCTCAAGTCAATATCCTCATAAAGCACCCATTTACCTTTTTCAAATTTATAACCGTTGTATGTAAAGTCAGGACCATAAAAACGGTAAACATCCTTATACATTGAATCTGATGATTCAAGATTATCCATAACAATCATTTTCTTCTCTGCATCGTACCTCAACACCATATTCGCCCCTGTGGAATATTTAAAAATCAACCTGTTATACGTTACACGATCATTCTTAAAAACAGGCGCTCCGAATCTCGGCTTATTGCCGGCAAACCAAAGAACATCCACAACCCTGGTTTTTACAAACTCATCCTGTCCTTTGTATCCCAGTAAGGTATAATATGTTTTTTTCTGATAACGGGTTTCAATTATATCAAGATATATTGCTCCATACCATTTGGTATTCGGCAACGAAACACGGGATGGTGAACGAATTATGGCAGTTTTGTCAATAAGCTCAAAAACTTTCAGGTCTTTATCGTCATTCTGAATTACAGCCCCGTAAAACAGGTTTGAAAAATCGGAAAATATAATTCCATATGTACATATCTTAATCTTTTTATCTCCGGAGAAAATTGTTTTCATTCTGGTAAGCCCAGGAAAATAATTATCAAAATTCTCCTTCGTTTTCCATAGTATTCTCAAGCGTTTCAGCACTTCTTCATTAACCTCTTTTTTTCTGTCGTCGTTCTTTGTTTCTTTTATTTCTTCAAAAAGACATTTAAGTTTCAAGTCGGAATATTTCAGCCACACCAGTGGATCATCCTTCTCTGTAAAAGACATTTCATAAAACTTAATCCCGTCAAGCACTCTTATTGTCATCCGAATCGACGGTACTTTAATATTTTCGGGAAGTTTCACATCAGGTACTATTCCCTGTTCAAAAGTATGTACCTGCACTTCTCCCCTGTCATTTTTATAACGTACAAAAAAATAGTACTTAACTTTTCCTGACTGTTTTAATGTGTAATAAAAAATTGAATAAACATTATCATCCGTATGCACTAAAACCAATGGTTTTTTTATATTTTCTTCTTTTAATGATTTATCCTGACGAAGAAATGCATTAAACTCCTCATTAAAAATTGTAAGCTGATATTTTTGTTCGTTTATATCATCCAGCCTTAGAATGCCGGAAAGACGTTTTGCATAGCCTTTTAAATCCTCTTTTTGAGAAAATGCTGATTGTGCAAATACCGAAACCAGGATAAATAACAGATATATTTTTATTTTGTCCATTTTGCCTGCCATTAATGATTTTGTCACAAACTTAACGTAAAAATAGATATTTTTGCATCCTGTTTCAACAGTTTTAAGTTTATCGTAAACTATTGTCCCGATTTTAAAACCGGCTAATTTTTAAAAGTATGAAACTCCGGAATAAAGACTTTCAAATAATTAACAGCAAGCCTATATACCAAATTTATATTCAAAAACAGAGATGAACCTTAACGAAAAACTGAAAAAACATTTCGGCTGGAAAACTTTAATTGGTGTTATCATAGGTGGAACAGCCGGTTATCTTTATTACTATTTTATCGGTTGCAACTCCGGGAGTTGTCCCATCACCTCTGATCCCTGGAACAGTATATTTTACGGTTCTGTTCTGGGAATGATATGGACAATTAAGTGAGTTACAGAACAAATAAATCTCCCGGAAGATCATACAAACCCAGAATCAAAAACTAATAACCAAAAACTAATAACCCAAAACTAAACAACCAAGAACTAACAACCAAGAACTAATAACCAAGAACTAATAACCAAGAACTAACAACCAAGAACTAACAACCAAGAACTAACAACCAAATAACCAACAGCCTCCTTGTCTTACTCTTCTAACATAACAAAGCTATACCTGATAAAGATTGCAAAGTGGTTTATGCTCACTATGCCCATTTTGTTCATTTTCTACCGTAATCTTGGCCTGTCGGAGTTAGAGATGTTTCAGCTTAAGGCATTTTACAGCATCTCAATCGTGATTTTTGAAATACCGTCGGGTTATGTTGCTGATGTAATCGGAAGAAAAAAGACACTTATTACCGGCAGCATTCTTGGCACTCTCGGATTTGCTGTATATTCTTTTTCTTCAGGCTATTGGGCATTTATGTCAGCAGAGATAATACTGGGCCTGGGACAAAGCTTTATTTCCGGTGCCGACTCAGCAATGCTGTACGATAGTTTAAAAGCTGACAACCGCGCAAATGACTATATAAAATATGAAGGACGCAACTTCTCTATAGGAAATTTTTCGGAAGCAATAGCCGGCTTTGCAGGAGGTGCACTGGCTGAAATAAGCCTGAGACTGCCGTTTTATTTTCAGACGGGTATTGCATTTATTGCTGTACCCGCTGCCATAATGCTTATCGAACCTCCAATTTACAGAAAAAGAAAAAACACAGGTTTTACAGACATTCTTAAGATTGTCAACTATTCCATTTTCAAAAACAGCTCACTGCGCTGGAACCTCATCTACTCTTCAATTATCGGCTCGGCTACTTTAACAATGGCATGGATTTATCCGTTATATCTGAAAAATCTGAACTTTAGCGAAATAGAGATTGGAACTACAAGTACTTTTCTTAACATGATAGTAGGAATGACAACTCTGTTTGCTTATCGTATCGAAAGACGACTGAAGCCTAAATTAACCATCTGGACTACAACACTTTTTATTTCAGGAGGTTTTATAGCCATAGGTTTAATCCACTCATATGCTGCTCTGGTTATTCTTACCTTTTTCTACTTCTCAAGGGGCATAGCCACTCCGGTACTTAAAGACTACATAAACCGCATTACGACTTCAGACATGAGGGCTACGGTGCTCTCTATCCGTAGTCTGATCATCAGAACTCTGTTTTCTGTCATCGGACCCCTGTTTGGTTACATGACAGATAAACTGTCACTTAATGAGGCTTTCGTTATCATCGGTATTGTATTTACAATTGTTACAGGATCAAGCATTTTCCTGTTTTTGAGATCGGTGGATAATCAATATAACATAACAGAATGATTACCATTGCATCTTTTGTCAGTCACCTCGTTACTAATCCCTAATATTTTTAACCTTTGGCCATTGAACTGTGTTTTATTTTGAGTTATTTTGAACAAAAAACAAATATTATGAATCAGGAGACCCCGTTAATAGCAGAACATCTGACCGGATTATATACCGACTTTTACGAACTAACAATGATACAAGGGTATTTCCTTGAAGGCAAAAAAGATGAAAAAGCCGTATTCGATTATTTTTTCCGAACTAATCCTTTTAAAGGTGGATATGTTATATATGCCGGTCTCGAGAATGTACTACACTTGCTGAAAAACTTCAGGTTCCCTGAAAAAGCTCTTGATTTCCTGGCTTCTCACGGTTTCAGGGATGAGTTTCTGAAATACCTTTCGGAGTTCAGCTTTAACGGAGATATATATTCGGTAAAAGAAGGTGAAATTATTTTCCCCAATGAACCTGTAATGAGGCTGGAAGGTAATATTATGGAGACTCAGGTTGTGGAAACTCTTATTCTTAACATTCTGAATTTCGAATCTCTTATTGCAACAAAAGCATCCCGTATACGTGAAGCTGCCGGAAAGGAAACGACAATAACCGACTTTGGTATGCGCCGGGCACAAAGCATAGCCTCACTTCAGGCAGCCAGAGCTTCTATTATCGGAGGATTCAACAGCACTTCAAATGTTGCTGCAGCCTGTATGTACGGCCTGCAAACAACCGGTACAATGGCACACTCATGGGTTATGAGTTTTGGCGACGAACTTAAAGCCTTCAGAAAATATGCAGAGCTTTATCCTTCTAATTGTGTACTTCTTGTAGATACTTACAACACTTTGAACTCTGGAGTACCAAATGCCATTGTTGTGGCAAAAGAACTTGAATTAAAAGGAGAAAAACTGTTAGGCATAAGACTGGATTCGGGCGACCTGACATACATAAGTAAAAAAGCCCGGAAAATGCTTGACGAGGCCGGTCTGGACTATGTGAAAATTATTGCATCGAACCAACTTGATGAGATAATAATACGAAGTCTGGAAGAACAGGGAGCAAAAATTGATATTTTCGGGGTAGGTACAAAACTTGTTACCGGTTACCCGGATGCTGCTCTCGACGGTGTGTATAAAATAGCTGTAAACAATGACAAACCGGTAATGAAGATTTCGGAAAATATTCAGAAAATGACGTTGCCGGGGAAAAAGAACATTATACGTTTTACCAACAATGAAAATAAATTTGCAGGAGATGCCATCATTCTGGAAAATGAATCAAATATCCCTGAGGAGTTTTATCATCCTCTTTTCCCTGATAAAAAGAAGAATGTAAAAGACTTTCATTTTGAACGCCTGCTGACTCCTGTTATGGAACAAGGACAAATAAAGATACCTGTAATTCCGGTTCAGGAGATAGCAGAATACACAAAAAAACGATTAAACAAACTTGATGACAGTCATAAACGTTTCGAAAATCCCCATGTTTATAAAGTTGGTATCAGCAAGAAACTGATGAAATTGCGTGATAATGTTAAAGAAGAAATAATGGGAAGGAAATAATTAATTTGAAAAACCAAGTAAATGAAGTACTCCTAAAAAATAAACCTTTAAACTTAGTAACCATTTAACACTGTAACTTTTTAACCATAGAACCAATGAAAGCATTAATGATAATAGATGTTCAGAATGATTTCTGTCCGGGAGGTGCCCTTCCTGTTCCCGACGGCGACAAGGTCGTTCCTGTAATAAATAACTTAATGGATAAATTTGATTATGTTATTGCCACTCGTGACTGGCATCCCGAAAAAACTGTTCACTTCGATAAATGGCCGGAACACTGTATACGTATGACACAAGGAGCTGAATTCCATCCCGGACTGAACACTGCAGGAATAAACAAAATCATTTCAAAAGGAACCGGGAATAAAGATGACGGATATTCTGCTTTTGAAACGGAAGAGCTTGACCTTTCAGGTTTTCTGAAAGAAAAAGGCATAAATGAACTTTATATTACCGGACTTGCCACTGAATATTGTGTTAAAGCCTCAGCCCTTGATGCAGTTAAAAACGGTTTCAAAACCTATGTTATATCCGATGCAATAAGAGGAATTGATATTAACGAAGGTGACATTGCTAAAGCTGTTGATAAAATGAAAAGTGCCGGAATTAATTTTATTTAACAAGCTGTCAGGCACTCTGCATAAAAATAACATTGTTTTTTTTGAATAAAAACTGAAATCAAGAACGTTACATTGCCAGGGAATTAAGTATCCGGATAACTCCATAATACAATCTAACCATTAAGACATATAACACTTTATCCATAGACATATTTTTACTATTTTCGTGCAACCAAAAACCCGACATAATTGAATACACAGGAACAAGAATATAAATGGTACGCACTGTACACTAAATCAAGAGCCGAGAAAAAAGTACTGGAACAACTGACCCAAATGGGAATTAAAGCATACCTGCCGTTAAAGCGGGTCTTGCGGCAATGGAGTGATCGTAAAAAATGGGTAGAGGTTCCTGTTATCAGTTCTTACATCTTTATCAATATACCGGAAACTGACTACAGAAAAGTTTTTGATGCCAATGGTGTTGTTTCTTATGTTTCATACAAGGGTAAAGCAGTAACCATACCCGATCATGAGATTGAGGCAATGCGTAAAACCATTGAAAACAATATTGAGTTTGATGTTCAACAAAGAAAACTGAAAAAAGGGGAAAAAATAACTATTACATCAGGGCCACTTAAAGGAGTTAAAGGTATTATTAAAGAGGTTCAGGGAAATAAAAAACTATATATAAGCATAAGTAATATTGGATACACTCTGGTGATTAACATGGAAGATGTTCAATAAATTATATCTTTGCAATCAGGATAGACCTGAAATATTACTATCAACGTTTAAATACTCTTAAAAATGGAAAACATTCATCCTACAAATATATATCTGACACGCGATGACAAGGAAAAATATCTGAATCAGAATGCTAAAGTTATATGGATAACCGGACTTTCAGGCTCCGGAAAATCCACGCTGGCATCTGGTCTGGAAAAAGCACTGGCAGAAAAAGGATTTTTCACTCAGGTTCTCGACGGTGACAATATTCGCACCGGAATCAATAACAACCTTGGTTTTACCGAAGATGACCGAACTGAAAACATAAGACGTATAGCTGAAGTTAATAAACTATTTCTTAATTGCGGAATCATAACTATAAATGCATTTATATCACCTACCAATGATATCCGCCAAATGGCAAAAGAGATAATCGGAGCTGATGATTTTATTGAGATTTTTGTTGATGCTCCCGTTGAAGTGTGCATAGAACGTGACCCTAAAGGATTATACAAAAAAGCACTTTCAGGTGAAATCAAAAACTTCACCGGAATATCAGCCCCCTTCGATCGTCCTGAAGATCCGGATCTAATCATTAATACAGCAGAGCTCTCAATTGAAGAGGGTATAAAAAAAGCATTTGAATACGTGTTAAGTAAAGTCAAACGCAATTAAAAACAGAATTCTCCTTTATTTGTAAATAAGGGCTTTTTTTACATAAAACCATACGAAACTTTATTATTTTTGCACCGTACCAAAACAAGTGCAGGGGACCCGCATGGGAGTCACCGTGCCGAAGGCGTGGAGTGATTCAGAATACATAAAGCAGAAGCCCGATAATATCCTGCATTCGGTAACCGGAATGCGGAAAACAAAGCAACTTCGCAATTCAATATT
>JAADEM010000083.1 GCA_013153405.1 Chlorobiota bacterium | reverse complement strand
TTGAGCCGGTTCTTGTGAAAGATGAAGATACAAAGATAGTTTATATCGATTTGTCAAAAACAGAGCTTAGTCTCGGAGGAAGCAGCTTTGCACAAATAGTGAACAAGCTGGGTGACAATGCTCCGACAGTTAAAGATACTGACTACTTCAAGAAAGGATTTGAAGCGGTACAGGAACTGATTAAAAAAGGTCTGGTACTTGCAGGGCATGATGTATCGGCAGGAGGGCTTGTTACTACATTACTTGAAATGAACTTCCCGAACACAAATTTCGGAATGGATATCGACCTGTCGGGTGTTGCTGAGAAAGACCTCGTTAAACTGTTGTTCAGTGAGAATCCGGGAGTTGTCCTTCAGGTTAAGGACATTGAGGCGGTGAGTGAGGTGCTTAAAGCAGCCGGTGTCGATTTCAATGTAATAGGTTCACCTGTTGAAGGAAGAACTCTAACAATTGCAAAAGACGAACAGAAGCTAACTCTGAACCTTGATGAGTTACGTGATGTCTGGTTCCGTACCTCTTACTTGCTTGACCGTAAACAGTCAGGTGAGGTTAAGGCAAAAGAGCGTTTTGAGAATTACAAGAATATAAAACTTGAATATAACTTCCCTGAAAGTTTTACAGGAAAGCTGGCGCAGTTCGGACTTAAACCGGACAGAACTGAGCGCACCGGAGTAAAAGCAGCCATTATCCGTGAAAAAGGAGTGAACGGTGACCGTGAAATGGCATACTCAATGTACCTTGCCGGTTTCGACGTGAAGGATGTTCATATGACTGACCTTATCGCCGGGCGTGAAACACTTGAGGATGTGAACTTCATTGTGTTTACAGGCGGTTTCTCCAATTCCGATGTTCTTGGTTCAGCCAAAGGATGGGCAGGTGCATTCCTGTACAACGAAAAGGCAAAGAAAGCTCTTGATGATTTTTATGCTCGTCCTGATACTTTAAGTCTTGGTATCTGCAACGGATGTCAGCTAATGAATGAGCTTGAACTTATCTATCCCGATCACGATAAACATCCGAAACTGCTGCACAACGATTCGCATAAGTTTGAGTCGGGCTTCCTGAATGTTGAAATACCCGAGAACGATTCAGTGATGTTCAAATCGCTTGCCGGAAGCCGTCTTGGCGTTTGGGTGGCACACGGAGAAGGTAAATTCGATATGCCTTTGAGTGAGGATAATTACCATATCCCTGCAAAATACTCTTATTCAGAATATCCGGGTAATCCCAATGGAAGTGCGTACAATACAGCAGCTGTTTGCTCCAAGGACGGCCGTCATCTCGCTATGATGCCTCACCTTGAAAGAGCAATCTTCCCCTGGCAGTGGGCCAACTATCCCGCCGACAGAAAAGCCGACGAGATAACCCCATGGGTTGAGGCGTTTGTGAATGCAAGGAAGTGGATAGAAAAATTGGTTAAAGGTTAGTAGGTTTGTAAGTTGTTAGGTTAGTTGGAAAGTTTGTAGGTTGAAGGGAAGTTTTGTAACTTGTATGTTGCTAGGTCGATATGACTTAAAACAAAAAAAATAATCTAAAACTAGAAAACCAATGCATGTCGGAAGGTTTGAAGAACTGGAGATTTGGCAGGATGCAAGGGAGTTGTGTAAACTTGTTTATGAGATAACTTCAATAGAACCATTTTCACGAGATTATCGGTTCAAAGACCAGATGAGAGCTGCTTCCGGCTCAATAATGGATAACATTGCTGAAGGATATGGCAGGGGTGGGAATAACGAATTTATAGCTTTTCTGTCCATATCTAACGGAGGTGAGATCACAGGTATACAGAGCATTTGATTGCAGTTACATTAATGAGGATGTGTTTAACGAACTGGTAAATCGAACAACAAAAGAATCAAAAAAGATCACAAGCTTTATCCAATACCTGAAAAGATCAGAGCGACGAGGTCCGAAGTACGACTGAAAAACAGGTTATAGGTTGGTATGTTTGCAAGTTCAGAACCATCAACCATCAACCATCAACCATCAACATAAAACCTACAAACCAAACAACCAAAAACCTTATAGTTCCGCCCATATCCTTGCCAGCGAGTATCCAGGAGCATCCATTTTAAGGTCGAGGAAATATCCGAATGGAGTTTGGTATGTTTCAAATCCACCGTTCTCAAGCCGCTTTTGTGCTGCGTCAAAAACCTCTTTTGTGAATTCCGGTGAGGCCTTCGAATATGATATGTGTGCAAATGAATGAAGAATAACCCTTTGGGTGTTATTTTTTCGTGCAGCCCATTTAAGGTGATTTACAAGTTTCTTTTCCCTGCTTTTTACATCTTTTTCCTCATCCTGTTCTTCAACCTGAATAAACGCCAGGATACAGTCTTCGTAGGTCTTTCCTTCTCCCGGATCAGGGGCATCTTCCAGGTTCTTGAGTTTTGGAGTATAGCTGAATGAGTTGGTGTAAAAGACAAGTACTTTCATGATTTCATATTTTTGATATGCTAAAATAATATAAATATATGTAAGTCATAAGTTGTTTACTGTTACATTTGGGGTAAATAGGCCTGAATTGTGATGGCCGCATTACATATAACCGGTTTATCCCCTTTCGGGCATTTGTATCCCAGTAAATTCTTTTTCTCTTTTTAGTGTTGTACTTTAATGTCTGAAGAAACCGAATAAAATAAATTTTTATTACCGTTCTTTTCTCAGCTTTGTTATTTTAAAATGTGTTTGAAGTAATGGAAGAAATTGTGAGAAAAGAAACAAACCGACATTGTTCATTTTTGTAACCTTCCGGTGTTTTTCACGTTAATTAGCATATGCTTATTGGATTATTATGTCGGAATATAGGCTCTATAAGTTAAAAGTTAACAAGTAAGTAATTCTTTTTATAAGAATTATATATATATAATATGCATGAATAAAAGGTTTTCAGTATTCCTTTTGTCAGTTTTTCTGATAATAAGTTTAACTTCTTTTTCTACCAGTAAGGATAGTGTAAATCAGAATGTTTATAAAATTAATATTTTAGTTGAGTCAGGAGATAGTTGTATGTCATTATCATTGGATTCAGCATTAAATTACTACCGGAAAGCATTCGATATTGCGAAAAAATACAAATTGAAATCTCATATTGCTAAGACTTCACAATATATTGGTAAGGTCTATGAAAGAAAAGGTGTTTATGATGAGGCTTTGGAATATTATCAGGATGCATTGAGATTTTACAAGGAAATTGCTGATAATGACGGAATAGCTGAGAATGTGGGTAATATGGGTAATATCTCTTATTATAAGAGCAATTATACAGAAGCTCTTAGTCTGTATCATAAGGCTTTAATGATGTTTGAGGAGAATGGAAATAAGAAAGGTGTAGCAAGAAATTTAGGAAATATCGGTAATGTTTTTTATTACCGGAATGATTTGGATAAAGCTCTGAGTTACTACAAAAAAGCCCTTGAAGTTCAGAGAGAAATTAATAATATAGGGGCAATAGCAAACAGTCTTATAAATATTGGTAATATCTATTCATCTCAGGGCAGATATGATGAAGCCCTGAAATATTATCAAGAAGCGATAAGTAATTATAAAAATGCCGGTAAAAGTATTGGTATTGCATTAGCTTATGGGAATACAGGAGTTGTTTACGATAACAAAAAAGATTATGAGAAAGCTTGTGAATATTATCGGAAGGCATTGGATATTAATCAAAGTATTGGAAACAGCAGGGGAACAGGATATAATCTTATAGAGTTGGCTGAAGCATATTTTAAACTTAAAAATACGGATAAAGCGTTATTGTATGCCCGAAAAAGTTTGACAGTTGCAAAGAGAATAGGAGATTTAAATATTCAAAAAGAAGCTTATAGTTGTTTGTCTGATATCTATCAGGTCAAGAAATTGTATAAGCATGCGATTGATTATAAAGATAGTGTGTTACAGTTGAATGATACAATATATAATGCAGAAAAAACAAAAGCAATAGCAGAATTAGAGGTTCGATATGAGACGGAAAAGAAAGAGAAGCAGATTCTGGAACAAAAAATAAAATTAAGTGTCGCTCAAATGGAAATGGAGCGTGAAAAAGCAGAAAAGGAAAAACAATTGAGTCAGCGTAATCTGTTTATTACCGGTTACGGTTTTCTGGCTGTTTTTGTGCTGTTAATATTATTTATGTACAGACAAAAGCAAAAGGCTAATAATCAATTGAAATACCAGAAAGAGGAGCTGATCTATACCAATGATTTATTATCCCAGTCAAATGAAGAACTTGCCGTTTCCCTGGAAACTGTCAGCAGACAAAACAGGAAAATAAAGGAAAGTGAAGAGAGATTGAGGACTTTGTCAGATTCAGCTAAAGACGTTATTATTCTTGTTGATAATGACGAAAAGATTTCGATGTGGAATAATGCTGCCGAAGAAACTTTTGGTTATACAAAAGAAGAAGTTATAAGTAAAAATATTCACGATCTTATAACCCCGGTAAGATACAGGGATGATGCACATAAAGCTTTTGCTTTATTTAAAGATACAGGGAGAGGTAATGCCTTAAACAAAACAATAGAGATAGAAGGTGTTAGAAAAAACGGAGAGGTGTTTCCGATAGAGTTGTCTTTATCTGCAATTAAAAGTGGTGATAAATGGAGTGCTTTGGGGATTATTCGGGATATTAGTGAAAGAAAAAATCATGAAAAATATCTTATTGAAAGTAAAAAAAGAATAGAGATTCTGTATAAAGATTTGATTGATAATATTAATTATGCTAAAGTATTACAACAAACTTTACTTACCAGCGATTCGAAAATTAGAAAACATTTAAAAGATTATTTTATCATTTATATGCCCAGGGATCAGGTTAGTGGCGATTTCTATTATGTTAATAAATATGGTAAGTATTTAATATTTGCCGTAGCTGACAGTACCGGTCACGGAGTGTCGGGTGGTTTTCTTACTGTACTGGGAATTACTTACCTGCATGATATTATCAGTGCTAAAAACTATTCTCCAGAAAAAATATTAAATCTTTTTAGAAAAAAGATAAAAAGAACATTCAGAGATAAAACAAATGACGGGTACGACATTGCTCTGTGTGTAATCGATACAGAAACCGATGTGCTGGAATACGCCGGAGCTTTTAATCCTCTATGGATAATCAGAAACGAAACATTAATGGAAGTAAAAGCTACCAGAAACCCGATAGGACCATATTTAAAGGAAGTTCAGTTTGAAAAGAAAAAGATTCAGCTGGAAGAAAATGATCTGTTATATATGTTTACTGACGGATTTCCGGATCAATTTGGGGGGGCTGATAATAAAAAATTTAAATTAAAGAATTTCAGGGAGTTAATAGTTAATGTTTCTAATTTGCCGATGAATGAGCAAAAAGACCTGCTTGAAAAAACTTTTAATTCGTGGAAAGCTGACAACGAGCAAACCGATGATGTTACCATATTGGGGTTAAAGTATAAATTACACAGGGGTACAACCTTGGTAGTATAACATAAAAAGGTTTTGACACTATCCTAAAAGCTGTATGAGCTTTGCCGTCAGGTTTTCTGTATATGTTTTAATTTCAGAGTTTTTCATTTAATAAAAATGTAATCTTCATTTCGGAGATATTTCTTGGGGGCTGTATAACTTTTATTTATATCCATATGAATTTATGAATTTATTCTTTTTTGTTTATGTAAAATTGTTGAATTATAAGGAGTTTAAGACATTCGTTCGCCGTAAGGACAACGAATTGTCAAAAAAATGATAAGAGTGTCAGTGGGGGTGCTGGCAACAGCGCAAAGGCAGTCACCCCGACACTAACAACAAATGATTCTGAAGAATTGCTTCAGTTATTTTTATTAATGAGGTTTACGATTACTTTTATCATCGT
>JAADEM010000133.1 GCA_013153405.1 Chlorobiota bacterium | reverse complement strand
TCCACCTCTTCCCATACCGAACAGAGAAGTTAAGCCGGTCAGCGCCGATGGTACTGCGTAACAGTGGGAGAGTAGGTCGCCGCCGTTTTTTAAGAAAGTCCGATTCAGTAATGAGTCGGACTTTTTTTGTTTTATGACTAACACAGAGACACGGAGCTTTTTATCAACTATTTTTCAGTATTATGCCTATTTTTCAATTTATCGATTTAACAACTTCTCAGTTACTCAACAAAGAACTACAGATTTCACGGATTACCACAGATTGTATATTAACCAGGAGCCATCTATTTGTATCCAGATTCGTCAGCCGACGGAGTTGTTATGCTTTTGGGAACAGATAAGCCTTTAAGAGCCGATTGTATTACGTGAGTGTGGGAATTCCGCCAGAGGCAGGATAAAATCCGGTCATCGACGTTTTTTAAGAAAGCCATGGGAGTAATCCTGAGGCATTTTTGCGTTTGGGCTTTAGCAATTATCTGAGCGATCATTGAACGCGCTCTCTAACATAGATATCTTAGTTTTCCTTTTGTGGTTAGAGATGACAAAAGATATTAGTTTGATTTAATATTTTTTTTGCCCCCAAACAGTAATGTATCAATACGCCATTTTGTCACGAAATGTGACAAAGAAACTTCTGGATATGTGTCTCTTTTGCCAATATTACATAAAAAAAGGTTATAAATATTATGGCACAAGGTTTGAACAATAAAGGGCAGAAAAAATAATTTTATTGTTGAACACAAAAATTTAAATATATAAAACATGGGAAAAATAATTGGAATTGACTTAGGAACTACCAACTCTTGCGTTGCCGTAATGGAAGGTAACGAACCGGTAGTAATACCAAACAGCGAAGGGAAAAGAACTACTCCTTCAATAGTTGCATTTGTAGAAAACGGAGAAAGAAAAGTAGGTGATCCTGCAAAACGTCAGGCGATCACTAACCCGAAAAAAACTATCTACTCCATAAAGCGTTTTATGGGTAACAAATATGATGAAGTTACCAATGAGATCAAACGTGTTCCTTATGAAGTAGTAAAAGGAGAAAACAATACTCCGAGGGTTAAGATAGACGATCGTTTATACTCTCCGCAGGAAATATCTGCAATGATATTGCAGAAAATGAAAAAAACTGCAGAGGATTATCTGGGACAGGAAGTGACAGAAGCAGTAATTACCGTTCCTGCTTACTTTAATGATTCTCAGCGTCAGGCAACCAAAGAAGCCGGAGAAATTGCAGGTCTTAAGGTACGTAGAATTATAAACGAGCCAACAGCTGCATCATTGGCTTATGGTCTTGACAAACAGCACAAAGATATGAAAGTTGCTGTGTTCGACCTTGGTGGTGGAACATTCGATATATCTATCCTGGAACTTGGTGACGGTGTATTCGAAGTAAAATCAACCAACGGTAATACACACCTTGGTGGTGATGATTTCGACGAAGCAATTATGAACTGGCTTGCCGACGAGTTCCAGAAAGAAGAAGGTGTTGATCTGAGAAAAGATCCAATGGCACTTCAGCGTCTGAAAGATGCTGCAGAGAAAGCCAAGATTGAGCTTTCAAGTTCAACATCAACCGAAATCAACCTGCCTTACATTATGCCGGTTGACGGTATTCCAAAACACCTTGTTAAGACATTAACAAGAGCTCAGTTCGAGCAATTGACAGATGACTTGATTCATAGTACTCTTGAACCTTGTAAACTGGCACTTAAAGATGCCGGACTTGAGGCAAAAGATATTGACGAAGTAATACTTGTAGGTGGATCTACCCGTATACCGGCAATCCAGAAGGTTGTTGAAGATTTCTTCGGCAAAGCTCCTTCAAAAGGAGTAAACCCTGACGAAGTTGTGGCTATCGGAGCTGCTATTCAGGGTGGAGTATTGACAGGTGAGGTAAAAGACGTGCTGTTGCTTGACGTAACTCCTCTGTCACTTGGTATCGAAACTATGGGTGGTGTTATGACTAAGCTTATCGAAGCTAACACAACCATTCCTACCAAGAAGTCGGAGACCTTTACAACAGCAGTCGACAATCAACCCTCGGTAGAGATCCACGTTTTGCAGGGTGAGCGTCCACTTGCTAAGGATAACAAAACAATCGGACGTTTCCACCTGGATGGAATTCCGCCAGCACCAAGAGGTGTGCCGCAAATTGAAGTGTCATTCGACATCGATGCTAACGGTATACTGAATGTGTCGGCTAAAGATAAGGCAACAGGTAAAGAGCAAAGCATTCGTATCGAAGCTTCTTCAGGATTGACAGAAGAAGAAATCAAGAGGATGAAGGAAGAAGCTGAAGCAAATGCTGAAGCAGACAGAAAAGCCAAAGAGAAAATCGATAAGATGAATGCTGCAGATAGTCTGATTTTCCAGACTGAGAAACAGTTGAAAGATCTTGGCGATAAACTGCCTGCTGACAAAAAAGCGCCGATTGAGGCTGCATTAGAGAAACTTAAAGAAGCTCATAAGAAGGAAGATCTTGATGCAATAGATGCTGCTACTGCAGAACTTAATCAGGTATTCCAGGCAGCTTCGCAGGATATCTATAATGCAAGCAATGCTCAGGATGGCGGTGCTCAACCGGGAGCCGGAGCACAACCTGGTGCTGATGCCGGCCAGTCACAAGGTGGCGGAAGTGACGATGAAGTTACAGATGTCGACTTTGAAGAAGTGAAATAATAATTCCCTTTGTATATATAAAATCCCCTTTCCTTTACTGGAAAGGGGATTTTTTTTGTCAGCCAGATAAATGATTGATGTTTAAACCAGAATTAGCCGTCATGATGCGTTGAGATAGCTGAATAAAAGGCCTTATGGGGTGTAATACTCACTGCACGAATGATATGGCGGGCAGAGAAATTCCGGAATGGACTGATTTAAATATATACAGTTCTGGCTTCAGATAAAACAATATGAATATTTTAATCGACGTGCTATAAGAATTGTTTTAACTATAAGGACCATTTTAGGTTAAAACATGGAAAAATGAAGGTTTATAACTAAATTTGGTACTCTTGTGGAAAATAATGAACTAATGAATAAAACATCAGGTAAAATGAACCGGAAAAGGATTAAAAATATGATAAGAGTTTTTCTTTCTATCGTGATAATTTTTATGATGTCATTGGAAGTGAATGGCCAGATATATGACGTTTTTGGAGATAAACCGAAAGAGCAGAAAGTAAAGCAGGGAGAAAATAAAACGGACGAGCTTGGAAGGAAACAGGGAGAATGGAAAAAGTATTACGAAAATGGTAATTTAAGATATAAAGCTACATTTAAAGATGACAGGCCCGTGGGAGAGATGATAAGATACTATGAAAACGGAAAGCCGGGCATAAAAATAGTTTTCGATGACAAAGGAGAATCTGGAGATGCTACCGTATTCAGTGAAAAAGGTAAAGTAATTGCCACTGGTAAATATCTTGGCAGAAAGAAAGACGGTAAATGGACGTATTATATGGAAAACGGAACCGTTGCTGCCACCGAAGTGTACGATAAAGGAAAAAAGAATGGTAAAACAATGGTTTTTTATCCAGACGGCAATGTATATGAGATAGTAACCTGGAAAGATGGCAGGAAGAACGGTGAGTGGAAGCAGTTTTTCAGATCGGGAAATATACGATTAAGTTCACAACATATTAATGGTAAGCTGGAAGGCGCATATACTGTTTTTTTCGAGAACGGAAAAGTTGAAATAAAAGGACAGTACAAGGATGATAAAGAAGATGGCAAATGGGTTTTTTATAATCCTGACGGAAGTGTGAAATATTACGTTGAGTTTGAAGAGGGACGGGTTCTGAATTCAGACATGCTTGACAGTATGATGACAAAACAACTGGAAGAACTTGAAAAGAAAAAGAACAATCTTAAAGATCCGGAGTTGTTCCGTAATAATCCCGACGAATACATTTATGGAAAATAATCAGGTATTCGGCTAAAAAAACTATCCGGCAAGCTGTTTAATTTGTATTTTTAGAATGACTATTATGAAAACAGTGCTTCAGAAAATAATTTTTATAATCGCCGGATTGCTTAGTGTATCTGTATATGCACAGGATTATGGATATTTTGTAACATTTGTCGATAAATCTGGAACACCTTTTTCTGTAGATAAACCTGAGGAGTTTTTGTCAATCAGAGCTGTGGAGCGCAGGGAAAAACAGGATATACCTGTAACAGAACGTGATTTGCCCGTTAGTCCTGTATATACCGATAGTCTTAAAAATCTGGGGTTGACGGTTAAGCATACAACCAAATGGTTTAATGGCTGCATAGTGTTTACATCAAACACAGCCTTGATGGATACCCTTGAAGAGTATGATTTTGTAAGTTTTGTGGAATTAACATATATTCCGGATATCTCAGGTTCGGCCAAACTCGAAAAAACTTCTTTTGCCAATAAATCAACTTCAACTGAGGTATATGGTAGTGCGTTCGACCAAATAAATACGGTAAACGGCATTCCTTTACATGATAAAGGTTATATGGGTGATGGTATGGTTATAGCAATTATTGATGCTGGTTTTTACGGTGTCGATAATCTGCCGGCATTTACTCATCTTTGGGACGACAACCGGATATTAGGGACTAAGGATTTTGTCAATCCGGCTTCAGATATTTTCAGGGAACATACCCATGGTATGAATGTGTTATCGATTATCGGAGGTAAAATGGACGGAACTTATCTTGGTACAGCACCGGATGCTTCGTTTTATCTTTTACGTACTGAAGATGTAAATTCGGAGTATCCTGTAGAAGCCGATTACTGGATTTGTGCCGCTGAATTTGCCGATAGTGCCGGAGTTGATGTTATTAATACATCACTTGGTTATTATACTTTTGATGATGATGCAATGAGCTATTCCTATTCTCAGCTTGACGGTAATAGTATTCGTATTTCAAAAGCCGCATCAATAGCAGCTTCAACAGGAATGATTGTGGTAATAAGTGCAGGAAATGAAGGTGCCAGTTCATGGCATTATATTTCAGCTCCTGCTGATGCTGAGAATATACTTGCTGTAGGTGCAATGACAAGTGATAGTGTTAAAGCTACGTTTTCGTCGTTTGGACCTACTGCCGATGGGAGAATTAAACCGGATGTTACTGCAATGGGTGTGTCCGTTGCTGTTCAGAATACGTCTGGAGGAATCAGCACGGGTAGCGGAACATCATTTTCGGCTCCTGTAATAACAGGTTTGTCTGCATGTTTGTGGCAATCTCTTGATAACCTGAGTTCAGATGAAATAATTAAATTAATAATTGAGTCGAGCAATAATTTTGAAAATCCCGACAATAATATGGGATATGGAATTCCTGATTTTAAAACAGCTCATGCCACTACAGTAAGTGAAGGGGTTGAACTTCAGGATTTATGGGTTGTCTTTCCAAATCCTTTCAGGGATAAATTAATAATCTCGAATACTATCGGAGAATCAGAAAATGACCTGGAAATCTCACTGTTTGACATTACTGGAATATTGAAGTTTAGAGAGGTAATATCGGGAGATGAGCCGAAAAATTATGTTGATATCCCTTCTTATTTGTCAGATGGAATGTATATCTTGCAGGTTAAAGACGGAGCTAAAACCGCTTCTTACAAGATTATGAAAGAAGATTTCTGAAATGTCTCAAAATCCCCTATCCTTACATGAATTAAATACAGCCGTAAAAGATACAGTCAGGGAAGAGTTTCCCGGGTTGATATGGATAACTGCTGAAATAAGTGAAATAAGAATAAATCGTACCGGACATTGTTATCTTGAACTTATAGAAAAATCATCTGATGGCGATAGTATAGTCGCAAAAGCACGTGGGACCATATGGTACTTTACTTTCAGAATGATAAAACCGTATTTTGAAGAAGCCACAGGCCAGACGTTAAAAGCCGGAATGAATATTCTTTTTAAAGCAAGTGTTGAATTTCATGAACTTTATGGTTTCAGTCTGAATATAAAAGATATAGATCCGAATTATACACTTGGAGATATTGAAAGAAAGAAAAGGGAAACCATAAAGCGTCTGGAAGAGGAAGGAGTTTTTGATATGAACAAAGAGCTCGACCTTGCTCTTGTACCACAAGTGCTTGCTGTTGTTTCTTCACCTACGGCTGCAGGTTATCAGGATTTTGTAAATCAGATTGAGAATAACCAGGGAGGATTTGTATTTTATCATAAGCTTTTTGAGGCATCGGTTCAGGGTGATGAAGCTCCTTCATCAATAGTTGCAGCACTGGAACGGATTAATGAGTACGAAGGTGTGTTTGATGCTGTGATTTTGATCAGAGGTGGCGGGTCAGCAGCCGATCTGATGTGTTTTGATGAATATGAGGTCGCGGTAAATGTGGCACAGTTTCCTATACCTGTAATTACAGGTATAGGACATGAGAGGGATATCAGTGTTACTGATTTGGTAGCGCATACTCATCTGAAAACGCCTACTGCAGTGGCAGAGTTTCTGATAAACAGAATAGCAGAGTTTTATGGTTATCTTGATGGACTTCAATCTGCATTCACTGATATTGTTTCAGGAAAATTAAAGGAAAACAGGCATCGGCTTGAACTTAATGTTCAGCGCTTGAAACCAGTTGTAGTTAATACAATTGAAAAGAAAAATAACAGGTTGGAACGTATGGTTTCTTCTGTTAAGGTTGCCGCAAAAGGTTATACAAACAAGCAGAAACAAAATATTAATCATATGCAGGAACTGATGAAGTACCTTGCATTAAAAAGTATTAACGGACAAAAGCAGAATCTGAGTTTTTATGTGTCTAAGCTTAAAATAGAAACAAAAGGATATATTAAAGTTAAAAGTCAGAATTTGTATTTGTATGAAAAAGAGTTAGAATTGTCAGATCCAGTTAATGTTCTTAAACGGGGTTATTCGGTAACATACAAAGACGGAAAAACAATAAAATCAGTAAAAGAAATAAAAGAGGGAGATGAACTGGTAACCAAATTGCAGGACGGGGATATTAAAAGCATTGTAGGAAAATTAAAATAATATTTTTTTTAATCGATTGATTTTATATTTTTATAGGTCCTAACTTGAATAAAAACCTGACAATCTGATTGAAACAATGAGGGTATATGAAAAAACTGCCTGGTACCTGGCCATATTACTTTTATTAACTGTTACTCCTCTATTCAGTCAGGATAGTTTAGTTGTATTGAAAAATAAGCTCTCTTCAACTCCTCCAGGTAAAAAGTACGAAATATATTTATTGCTGGCAGATGCTGAGCCTGATTCGTCTAAATGTTCTGAATATATTGATAAATCAATAGAATCAGCAAAATTAAACGGTTCCGGTGATGTGTTGGCGCATGTATATCTTGGTGCAGTCAGAATTGCCTTTAAAAATGCCAGATATGAACGAGCATTGAAATATTGTAAGTCAGCCATTGCGGTTGCCAATAAAGCCGGAAATATGGAGGTTGCAGCTGAAGCATATAATTACTACGGCTGGATTTATGCAAAAAGAAATATGAATGAAGAGGCTATTGCATACTTTCTGAAGTCGGTGTCGGTTTATGAAAAACTGGGCCAGGCTGAAAAAACGGGAGATTTGTTTAATAGTATCGGAGCTTCTTATTGGCGACAAAATGATTATATTAAATCGATTGAATATTTTGAACGGGCTATTCAGGTTGGAGAAGACTTTGGAAACATTCTTTTACAAATAAAAGCCTGTAATAATATGGGCATAATTTATGAAAATCTGACACGCTATGATAAAGCAATGGAATGTCAGCTTCAGGCACTTGAATTGTCCCAGGGAAACAGGTATACTGAACAAAGAGCTTCTACATATCTTAATATCGGAAATATATATTTTTATTTGAAACAGTATGACGAGGCAATAAACAGTTATCTGAAATCATTGGATATATATAAAAGTATCAGGGATGAAGATGGACAAAGCCTTTGTAATAATAATCTCGGAGAGTGTTATCTGAGAAAAGGCAATATTGATGAAGCCATTAGTTTTTACAATAAAGCATATGATTACGCTCAGTCAAAAAAAGATACGTTAAATATGTCCTTGGTACTGCTCAATATCGGCAACGCTAACCGGCTTGCCGGCAGACTTAATAAAGCAGAAACAATACTTAAACGTTCGTTAGAGTACAGTAGTCGCTATTCCGATAAAAGGATAACTTCGGAAACATTGTTATATCTTGGAGAGACAACAGCGTCGCTGAAAAAAGCAGAGGAAGCAGAAAAATATTATATGCAGGCACTTAATTATGCATTGTTAATAAAAGATAAGCAGTTGCAGTTGAAGATATACAATGCTCTTGCAAAATTTTATTATTCACAGGGTAATTATAAAGATGCATATTATTATAAGGATAAATATGCAGTGTTGAGTGATACTCTTAACAATAATAAAATGATAGAGAATATGGCAAAGATGAATGCCATATATCAGAAATATAAAGATCAGGCAACAATATTAAACCTTCAGAAGGAGAATATATCTCACAATAAGCTCTTAATGCAGGAAAAAAATAAGCGAATGCTTTTCTTTATTGTCAGTATATCTTTTCTGATAATAATAATTGTTCTTCTGATTTTGTTTCTTTACAGGCGAAAGATGGCAATTGAGCTGAGGCATAAGAATGAAGAGCTGAACAATCTGAATGCGACAAAAGATAAATTCTTTTCAATTATTGCCCATGATCTGAAAAGCCCGTTTAATTCTCTTATGGGATTTTCGGAAATGTTGTCATTGCATGCAGAGTCGAAGAATATAGATCAGGTTATGGAGTATAGTAATATAATTCATAATTCAACTAAGAAATTATTTAATCTGGTTGAGAATCTTCTTCAATGGTCGAGGGCACAGCTGGGTACTACAAAATACAATCCCGAACAATCAGATATATATCTTTTGTCATATAATATTATTTCGTTGCTACGGTTAAGTGCCGAGGAGAAAGATATAGTTATCTCATCAAGAATGAGCAGGGATTTGATAGGTTGGGTAGATGAAAATCTGTTTAATACAGTTTTACGAAATCTGTTGTCAAATGCCATTAAATTCTCAAGGGTTGGAAGTATGATACAGGTTACTGCGGTGCGAGAAGGGGATATGATTAAAATATCAGTATCTGATTCGGGTGTCGGTATTCGTCGTGAAAATCTGGAGAAGCTTTTTGATATAGGAACTAATATCTCGACCAAGGGTACGTTTAATGAAAAAGGAACAGGTCTTGGGCTGATGCTGTGTAAAGAATTTGTGGAGATAAACAGAGGGACTATCTGGGCTGAAAGTGAGTATGGAAATGGAAGTACATTCTATTTTACCGTACCGGTGTACAACGAGACAAAACACAAAAGAAAATGACAAAAAAGATTAGTTATAGTGAAGCTGTAAGAGAAATAGAGGATATCCTTTCAAAAATAGAGAATGAAGAGCTTGACGTTGATGAGCTTTCGGACAAGGTAAAGCGGGTTAGTTTACTTATCAGGATATGTAAGGATAAGCTGTTTAAAACAGAAGAGGAGGTAGAGAAGATCCTGAATGAACTGGATGAATAAAAGAATCGATTACTCTTTGTCGAGCAGGTAAACTATCACTTCTCCGCCTTCTTTAAATGAAATGGTAAAACTGTCAGATGTTGATTCGTTAAGAGTGCCCATCCACCATGCGGAAAGTTTAAGGTTGTGCAGAGGATATTTAAGATTCTCTGACGATATTTCGAGCTGAGCGCAAAGTGAGAATATCGATACCTGTTGGCCTGTAAAAGAATGAAATGTTGTTGTTTTATTTATTGCAATGAATTCTCCGTAATCGGTAAGCATTTTTATGTCTGCCATTTTAGCATATTCCGACAGGAGCGAAATGTTTCCTATTGCATGATCTTCGCGATTACCGGTGGCCCCAAGAATAATAATATCGGTATAGTTATTTGAAACACACCATTTAACCGCTTTTGTCAGATCGTTTGTATTCTGATCGGGTATCCTGATAATAATATCGGCATACTTTTTCTTAAGTTCAGGCCTGACCGAATCCAGATCACCAATGATAACATTCGGTATTCTGCCGCTGTCAATTAACTTGTTTACCGCTCCGTCGCAGCAAACTATCTTTTTTGCATTATCCAGCAATTTCAGAAGTTTTTCCGACTCGGGAAAAGCTCCGTTGGCTAAAATAACAGTCTGCATAAGTTAAATTAATGAAGGTGTCAGGAAATTAATAAATCCTGACAATAATATATCTTGCTTGCAGTAGACATACATATCCATAGTTATATTTTTCCTCCTGACACCTTCATATTTTTATTTAAAAGTTCATTACGAGTCGTACCATAACATTTGTTCCTGCCTGTGGAAAATATCCGTCAAGAACATCATGTTCTCCGTTGTAGTAGTACTGGTATACCCATGCATTCGATTCATACTTTTCATCGAATATATTATTAACTAAAAAGCTTAGTCCAAAGCTACCAATATTCTTTATTTTAAAGTCGTAATTTGCCATAAAATCATTTACAAACCACGGATCAAGTTTTCTTTCTTCGCTTGATGTGTTATCGATATATTGTTTGCCAACATATTTCGACATAAGAGTTAAAGTTATTCCGGAAACAGGTTTCCAGGCAATGCGGCTTCCTGCTATAACTTCGGGAGAAAAAGCAATGTCGGTTTTCCCCAGATTGGTAACTATCTGAAGAGGCTCATTGTCGGGATCGTCCCAGTAACTCCAGTTGTCTACATATTCGGTAAAGTTATCTATTTTATTGGATGAAAGAGAGAGATTTAACCCCCAGTTTATATTCTGACTCAAAATAATATTTCCCGATACTTCAATTCCTTTTCTGTAACTACTGGGAACATTTACCATTATGGCGTCACCTACGTTATTTATTTCACCTGTAAGAACAAGCTGATCTTTGTAATCCATATAAAACAGGTTTGCATCTAACGATACTTTGTTTGTTTTAAACGAGTATCCGAATTCATAATCGTACAGAATTTCCTGTTTTGGTTTTCTGTTATCGGGAGCATCCCGGAAGTCACTTCTTGTAGGTTCACGTTGAGCCATAGCAAACGAAGCAAAAATTCTGTTCTTGTCTGACAAATTCCAGTTAATACCGGCTTTGGGATTTACAAAGTTGAAAAGATGGCTTTGGGTGATATCAGACAAATCGTCGTGAATACCTTTCATGTCAATGTTTACATTACGGTACTGGATGTCGCCGAAAAGATTTACATTGTTGCTAACGTCAAAGATACCTTTCATATAAATGTTAAAATCACTTTTAGTACCATTATTTCTGTACCATTCGTAATCCGGAGCAATTCCGTTATTGTATTTCATCCATATTACCTTGCCGAAATGGTCTCCGTCATAGTAGTTGTATCCGCCGCCTAAGGTTAGTTGTAATCTGCCGGCATTATAGTTCGATGAAAATACGATACCGTAAAAATCATTATCGAGCCATTTTTGTTCTATAAGGTCTGTTTTGGTAATGCTTTCACCGTCAATAGTTATCTCATTAAAAGCAAATCCATATTTTGAAAATTTCCTGTTGTATTTATATGACTCGTAATAACCTTCTCCTTTTGTATAGTGAAGAGCAGCACTTATGTTTAATTTAGAGTTTAGCTCGTGTGAGTAGTGTAGCTGATAATGTGTTTGTTTGTAATTGTCAGTCTGGTTCTCATACAGGTATCTGTTAAATGTGCGGGGGTTGGAGTTAAACAGGTTCTCAGCCTCTTCATCACTCCATCCGTCCATTATCACAAGCTTTTTCATACCTTCAATGTCGTTTTCAAGTTTTACTTTTGGAACACCGTACCATGCCTGATAGGTTTTTTCAAGGCCTGAAAATGTAATAAGTTTTAGAGAAAAGTTATTGCCGTAGTATGCTCCTGACAGATAATACGATTTAAGATCAGATGTTGCCCTGTCGATGTAACCGTCAGATGTAACACGGGAAAGCCGTGCATTAAAGGCAAAATTTCCAAGTAGTCCGGTAGATACGGATACGGAATTTTTCCATGTGTCGAAAGAGCCATAACTGTTGTCGACAGTAGCACCCGGGGTCGGATTGTCATTAAGAGTACTGAAATTTACGGAAGCACCAAAAGAAGCTATTCCGTTTGTTGATGTTCCCACACCTCTCTGTATCTGTATTTTGTCTACGGAAGCTGCCAAATCCGGCATGTCTACAAAATATACTCCTTGGGATTCTGCATCGTTTAGAGGAATGCCATTTATGGTAACATTTATTCTTGTCATATCGGTTCCTCTTATTCTGAATGAGGTGTAACCGACACCTGCTCCTGCATCAGATGTTGTAACCACACTGGGAGTCTGGTCAAACAGATAAGGCATGTCTTTTGCGTAGTTAAGCTCTTTTATCTCACCTGCATCAATTTCAGAGTAAGTTACCGGTATTTCTTTGTTTGCCCGAATGGCAGAAACCACCACTTCGTTTGCAATAATTACCGATGGTTTCATTTTAACATTAACAGATAATTCATCTTTTGATAATGTTACCGGAATCGATTGTTTTTCGTACCCCACAAAAGAGAAATCAATCTGATAGCTTCCCTTCTTTTTTAGGTTCAGTTCATACTTGCCTGAAGAGTTGGTAATGGTTCCTTCAAAAGTTCCTTCGATTGCCACATTTACACCTGGCATCGGCTTGTTGTTTTCATCGGTTACTGTTCCCGATATTTTGTACTGTGCATTGATAAATGCACCGGAATAAAGAAAAACGAATAAAAAAAATGCTATACGATTCATCGTTTAAAAAATTAAAAGGTTAATAAACAAATGAAAAATGGAGTATAGCGTAAGAGATTACTCTTTCCCTTGACAGCATTACCTGTCCAGGTTCAAAGGGTTTGATCTCAGCCCTTAATTTTAAGGCACCCCATTTTCAGAAAACTGAACAAATGTAAAGAGAATTTTTGATCTTAAAAACTTTTGGCTTCTATTTTATTTTTGTGGAGGTGAATGTTCGGGCATAAAAAAAGCCGGCATAAGGCCGGCTTTTAAAATCTTTAGCTGAAAAAAAACTTTAAGGTTTTTCAACTTTTAATATTTCTTTTATTGCATTTTCAATCTCTTCTTTTGGCCTGAAACCCAGCATGGCTTGCGGTTGTCCGTTTTTCGGTATAAAAACAATAGTCGGCAAGCTTCTGATGCCAAAAGTAGCCGCAAGTTCACGTTCCTTATCTGTATCTATCTTATACACCTGTATTTTTCCGCCATACTCTTTCTGTACATTAGCAAGAACAGGTGAAAGCATACGGCAAGGCCCGCACCAGTCGGCATAAAAATCAAGAATTGCAGGTTTGTCACCCTCGTACTTCCATTCTTTGTTGTTTTCGTAATCAAAAACAAGTTTTTTGAAAGTCTCCTTAGTTAGATGAATTACTCCAGGATTATTTTCTTTTCCATCCATCTCAACTTTAGGAGTATCAGCCTTCTCTGTTGTTTTACCGTTTGCATTGGCACATGCCAATGTGGCAAAATATAAACCTGCGATTGCAATAAAGATTGTTAGCTTATTCATTTTAACCGAATGATTAGTTTTTTTCTTCTGTAACAGTTGGTTTTTCAACCTTCAGTACGTCTTTGATTGCCTGTTCAAAAGTTTCCTTCGGAAGAGCTCCCATAGCCATCTGTGGTTGCTCGTTAAGAGGTACAAAAAGTAAAGAAGGAATACTTTGAATACCAAAAACAGCAGCCAACTCACGTTCTGCTTCAGTGTCTACTTTGTATACCTTGATTTTTCCCTGATACTCCTCTTCGAGTTCTTCAAGAACAGGAGCTACTATTTTACATGGCTGACACCAGTCAGCGTAAAAATCAATAATACAAGGCACATCTCCCTGGTACTTCCACTCTTTGTTGTTTTCGTAATCAAAAACTTTTTCTTTAAATTCTGCAGTTGTTAAGTGCTGTGACATTTTATCTAAATTTTAATTAATAATTATTCAAGTTTAAAAATATGTGCAAACTTCGATATGATACCCATCAATTAATATGCCATAATTTCTTTCTCATGATTTAAGGGTGCAAAAGTACAAAATATTTGTAACTTTGTCATCCTTTTTGCTTTTGGCATTGTAAAATGACCTATCTTTTAACATTTATTTAAATAAAATGTTCATTTTGTTATTTCTTCAGATATGAAACTGAATCTTGAACATAGTGTTTTTGAGATTGTTAGCAGAGTTGCTGAGCGAAAAAAAACACCTGCTTACGTAATTGGAGGTTATGTTCGGGATTTGCTTCTTAAACGTGCATCAAAAGATATTGATATTGTTGTTCTGGGCAGTGGCATTGATGTGGCTAAAGAGGTTGCCCGTGAGTTGGGAGGACTAAATGTTACACCGTTTAAAAACTTCGGAACGGCAATGCTTAAATATAAAGATGTTGAAGTTGAATTTGTCGGAGCAAGAAAAGAGTCGTACCGGAGAAATTCTCGTAAGCCTGTTGTGGAAGACGGAACACTGGAGGATGATCAGAACAGAAGAGATTTTACAATAAATGCCCTTGCTGTAAGCCTGAATAATGATGATTACGGTACTCTGGTTGATCCGTTTAACGGATTAAAGGATCTTGAATGCAAAACTATAAGAACACCTCTCGATCCTGTAATCACATTTTCAGATGATCCGTTACGTATGATGCGGGCTATACGTTTTGCCACTCAGCTGGATTTTAATATTGAACCTGATACCTTTGAAGGGATAAAAAGCTCAAAAGAAAGAATATCCATTGTTTCGGAGGAAAGAATAATAGATGAACTTAATAAAATTATAATGGCCGATAAGCCATCTAAAGGATTTAAGTTGCTTGATAAATCTGGATTGTTAGAACTTATTTTTCCTGAACTTACAGCTCTGAAAGGAGTTGACGTTATTAGCGGTGTAGGGCATAAGGATAATTTTTATCATACACTTGAAGTGCTCGACCGGATAGCTCCGAATACTGATGATCTTTGGTTAAGGTGGTCTGCCTTGTTGCATGATATTGGAAAGCCTGCCTCAAAACGTTTTGATGAAAAAGCCGGCTGGACATTTTATGCTCATAACCATATAGGAGCTAAAATGACAGGACAGATATTTAAAAGATTAAAACTTCCGCAAAATGAGAAGATGAAGTTTGTCCGTAAAATGGTGAAACTACATATGCGTCCTATTGTTCTGAGTGAGGATACTGTTACCGATTCTGCAGTGAGGCGTTTGTTGTTTGAGGCAGGTGATGATATTGATAAACTTATGACATTGTGTGAGGCTGATATAACATCAAAGAACGAAGAGAAGGTTAAGCGGTATATGAAAAATTTCAGTGTAGTAAGGCAAAAGCTGAAAGAGATTGAACAAAAAGATCATATACGGAATTTTCAACCTCCTGTTTCAGGAGAAGTGATAATGGAAACATTCGGGCTTAAACCATGTAGAGAGATTGGAGATATAAAGTCGGCTATAAAGGAAGCTATACTCGATGGGGTTATCAGAAATGATTATGATGAAGCATATGAATTTATGCTGAAAAAAGGGGAGGAGATGGGTTTGATGCCGGTGAAAAAAACTGGAAATACGGAGGAGAAATAAAGTCAGTACCTTTTTGAGCTATTATGAACGAGAATCATTCAAAAATATTTTTTGAAGGGCATACTGTTAATGAACTGTCTGATGATATAAGACCAGTATTGATAGCCGACAGATTTTCTACTCCTGAGAATATTGGACATTTGATAAGATTAGCTGCAAATGTCGGTGCAAAGAAAATCATTGTTGTTGATTCTGAAGATCACAGGCAGAGTAAAATCAACAAAACAGCAGGAACAGCGATAAAGTATGTAGATGTTGTTTTTTGCAACCTGGATGAACTTCGCGATAATATTCCAGCTGATTATAGCATTGTTGGACTGGAAACGGCAGGTGGAGCAGAAAATATTTATTCAGCAAAACTGCCTGACAGAATGGCAATAGTACTTGGAAGTGAAAAGTACGGAATTCAACCGGACTTGCTAAAAATGTGCGGGTTGAAAGTTTTTATTCCCATGCCGGGGCCTGTGAAGTCGATGAATGTAACTCATGCAGCAGCAGTGGCTCTATTTGTCTGGTATAGCCGGCGATGTTGAAAGCTTTTTTATGGTTGCCTTTACCGGAAGATGATCGCTGAAACCATTGTGATAAGCCGGTCCAGAGAACGTTCTGAAAGGTTTTAAGCCGGAATAGGTGATGTCAGGTTCGAGCAGAAACGGCAAATTAACAATTGTTTTTTCCTCACACTTAAAAGGAGGTTGGTTGAGAGCTTTGGAGATGATGATTTGATCAATAACCTGCCAGTATCCATGGTATTTTATTGTTCCCGGTGCATCTTCCGGGGTCTTCAAAGCCGGAGATATTAGGTTGTACTCAGGAATGCCGGTCCCGGAATATATTATTTTTTGAACAGGTTTGCTCAGGGGGGTATCGTTCATGTCACCAAGTATAATTATATTGCTTCTTAAGTTATTGGTAAATAATGAGTCACATATTTTTCTGATCCTGGTTGCCACGTACATCCGTTTCCATTCAGAACTAAGTTCGCCTCCGTACTTTGATGGCAGATGGCATACCAGTACGTTTATAGTGTCGGAGCCGAATGCTATACCCTGTACATATAATATGTCACGGGTATAAAAATTCTTTTCTGGAATTGATGATGAAACAGGATAGCTTTTAATGATTTTGAATTTATCGTGGAGATAAAGCAGAGCCACGTCAATTCCCCGTTTATCAGGAGATTCGAAATGTACAAACCGGTATCCTGTTTCACTGAGTCCTGTATCCCAGATTAGTTTGTTCAGTACTTTTTTGTTTTCTGTTTCACAAATTCCTGCAAGTACCGGTGGATGCCACCCGTTTGAAGCAAGAATGACTTTTGCTGTTTTATTAATCTTATTTTTATACCTGTAGTAATTCCATTTTCTTTTACTTTCGGGAAGAAACTCTTCGTCTGCTTTTGCAGAATCATCTTTGCAGTCAAAAAGGTTCTCGGTATTATAGAAAAAGACAGTAAGGTTGTATGAGTCTGATTGCCGGGTGGTTTGAGCAATTGTTGTAAATAAAGGAAGCAGTAGCAGTAGAGTTGAAAAATTAATTCTGTTTATCTTCCTGTCTTTCATAAAGTCCAATATCCGGGCCTTCATCTTCAAAACGGTTTACACCAAGTATATCAAAAGGAACTTCAAGAGCGAATTCCGGATTAGCAGAGTCTTTTGCTACGGAAAGGGTGTCAAGCTGGTAATTGTATTCTGCAGGGTTGATAAAGAATGGATCTTCATTTTTAATTATATCAACAAAATGAGAATTGTCTGATACATCAATGTCATCAGAAACTTTAATAACACAAGAGGAGAAAAGGTATTTTGGTTGAAGACCAGGGAATTCATCCTCAGGATATTTCAGGTCAAAACCTATCTCTCCGAAGTTTCTGCCAAAGATGATACAGTTTTTGAAATCAGCTTTTTTAAGAGGAACGATATTGACATTGTTTTGATCGTCGAGAAAATAGTTGTTTAGGAAAACAGCCGGTGTGGAACGGAATGTCCAGTCAAAATAGTTTGCAAATGTACAGTGAGTGAATTCATATTCTCCTCCGACTGTTATGGCAAGCGAATGAGTACCACAATCTCCGAATAAAGTATTGGTAGCCTTTATTCCTGCACTTTGTGCAAGCAGCCCGAAACTTGAGATATGTTCTATTTTAGTATTGTTTATGATAAGTGGAGGTTCGTTGTCTTTTAATCCGATAGAGTCGGCCAGTATTCCCATAAGTCCGTTTCTGATTATGGCATAATTGAATGAGGTTTCTGATGAGCCGGGTAATAGATGAATGTATCCCCATTGACCGGGTTTGTCTTCGTACCACTCTTCAAGCCGGTGACTTGCAAACAGAACCGGCTCTTCTTTTGTTCCGTTTACTATTAATGAGCCAAGAACCAGCAAGCTTGCGTCTTTCTGAAAATAGATTCTGGCACCGGCTTCTATAGTTAATGTCTGTGCCGTATCAACAACTATGTAATCGGATATCAGATATGGTTTTTCTTTGGTGAATGTTTGTGTTTTCAACCACTCTTTGCTAAGTAATATTACATCCTGGCCGTATGCAATAAGTTTAATGCTTTGTTTTACATTTCCCGTTGTTACTATTACCGAATCGGATACAATGATAGGAGAGTTAGAGTGAACCGGATCTATTGTTACATCAACAAAAACAAACAAGCTGTCTTTTGAGATGATACGAACGTCGCTTAATTCGTTTTCTGCATATCCGTTTATGTTTAATCTGAAATTTGATTTATCGCCTCCTGCAAGTTCAATGTTGTCAATTAATAAGTCTTCATCGTATGGGTTGTAAATTAAGAAGTTTTTTGTGGTAGAGCCTATTGATGTGAAAATTGTATCAAACATCACCGTGTCGGTGGAAAATTTAAGTCCATTATCTCCGGTACTATACACAAATTCCCGCTCGCAAGACAATGTAAAGGCAAGCAGAACAACAAACAATATGTAGTTTATTGCTTTCTTCATTTAATGAATTTAGCGCAAAGTATTAGAAGCCAAAGTTTTATTGCTTTGTTAATATTTTTAACAAATGAGTGCAATAAGTCTTGCAATTTAATCAAATATCGGTATAAAAACAACGAAATTTTAAAATAAAATCATTTATTTATACAAAAATTAACAATCTGTTGTTTGTTAAATAAACGATACAAAAAAAGCTCCGACATTTGTGGAGCTTTTTTTATGTCAGAAAAAGATTATCTCATTTTGTCGAGAACTTCCATTACTTCAGCAACATGTTTGCGACTGGTTTCGAGAAGTTCTTTTTCTTCCTCATTAAGGTCAAGCTCAATAATTTTTTCAACCCCGTTTTTGCCAAGAACAACAGGTACGCCAAGGTAGCAGTTGTCGATTCCGTATTCGCCTTCAAGTTTTACACAAACAGGGAATACTCTCTTCTGATCTTTAAGAATAGCTTCAACCATTTGGGCAGCAGCAGCTCCCGGTGCATACCAGGCCGAAGTTCCCATAAGTTTAACAAGCTCGCCACCTCCTGTTTTTGTTCTTTGAATAATTGCCTCGAGTTTGTCTTCTTCAATAAGTTCGGTAACAGGAATACCTCCGACAGTGGTATAGCGTGGAAGAGGAACCATTGTGTCGCCGTGGCCACCCATAAGTACTGCCTGAATGTCTTTCGGTGATACATTCAAAGCTTCGGCAAGAAATGAACGGTAACGTGCTGTGTCAAGAATACCAGCCATTCCCATTAATTTTGTTCTGGGCAGCTGTGAGGTTATGTGTGCCTGATAAGTCATCACATCAAGCGGGTTAGAAACCACGATGATTATTGCATCAGGGCTGTGCTTAATTACGTTCTCTGTTACTGATTTAACAATACCGGCATTGGTTTCGATAAGATCATCACGCGACATTCCTGGTTTTCTGGGAAGTCCGGATGTGATTACTACAACATCAGAACCTGCTGTTTTGGAATAATCGTTTGTAACACCAACAGTACGTGTGTCGTAAAGCGTAATAGGTGATTTTTCCCAGATATCAAGTGCTTTACCTTCGGCAATACCCTCTTTAATGTCTACCAAAACTACTTCATTGGCAATTTCACGGTATGCCAGTACATCGGCACAAGTTGCGCCAACATTTCCTGCTCCAACTACAGTTACTTTCATAATTATAAGATCTTTATTAACGTTAGAAAATTTTGTTCATAAAGAATTGTATGGATGTTTGTTTATGCAATTCTTTGACATAACAAATTTATTAAAAAAAACGATTGACTGTATTATAATTACGACTGGCTTTATATGTTGAAGAACATTGTTTTGTTTGGTAAAATAATTATGTATGTTATATGGTGTAAAAAAGCCGTTATTCCTGCTTTAACATAGCGAATAACGGCTTTTTGTTTTATCGGTGTTTTGGTTACTTAAGCAATAGCTTGTATGAGCTGGCTATACCGTTTCTTACAACTTCTACATTGTATATTCCTTTAGGGAATGTGGATAGATTTATTTCTTTATCAAGAATGGTTACAGAGTCCCATTTTCCTGAATAAATGGCCTGTCCTTTCATGTTAAAAATAAATATTCTGAATTCGGCAGGAGTATTGCTTTCTGCTTTAACTCTGAATATTCCGGTTGACGGATTAGGATAAAGTATTGCTTTTATTTCGTCTGTTCTGTGTTTCAAAATAGCATTTGAAACATCTATTTGTGCACTGTAAATACCGTTTCCATGTGTGCCTACTGCAACAGTTCCATAGTCGTTAACATCAACCATATCAACCAATATGTTTCCTATCATGTCAGGGCTTTCCTGTGTCCATACTGTGTTGTTTCCATCTAATGATTCAGTGGAATAGAGGCCTGTGCTTGTTCCTGCAAAGTAAATTTTATCTCCGCTTCTTTTTTGTAATATTTCTACCCAGCGAACAGAAGGACCGCTTCCCGTTCCGTCAGCATTTTCTTCAAGGTTTCCGCTTACAGACTCCCAGCTCAGGCCTTCGTCGGCAGTGTGCCAGATGCTTATAACTCCGTAATTGGTAAATGAGATTAAAACTTCGTTACCATCGTTAGGATTAACGGTTACACAACCAATGTTGGCATTGGGAAAATTATCATCGCTGATATCCAATTTGGCCGGATCTCCGTCGTTTGCGTTATCTACTTTATACATTTTGCCATTATCGGTACCGAAGAAAAGAATATTAGCAGGGTTTTTTGAAACGTCAAGAGCCGTAATGTTTGCTCCGGTAACTGTAGTGTTGGTCATCTCTGTCCAGTTGGTTGATGTGGGAGATGAGTTGTAATCAGCAATAGCTGTAAGGTCGGAATTTCTCCAGATTACATCACCGCCAAGATAATACATCATATTTGTATTGTTAGGGTCAAGAACAAACGGATTGATAAAACTCTGGTTTTCGGCACCATCGGGATCTACCTCTGCCCATTTTGAAGAGCCGTTTTCTTCCCAGTCGCGGTATGTAGTGCCGTTTTGTGATGAGGTGTAGAATGAGTTGCCGTTTTCACCAATGGCACAGTAACTTCCGTCGCCGCCTAAAAGTGATTTCCAGTTTGCCTGGCCGTTTGTGGTTTGCGTAATCCATGTGCCATTATCCTGAAATCCGGATATGATTGTACTGTCGTTATCGTTTTCATGATCAATAGCTACAGTATAAGCCTGTGTTGTGAGATAACCGGCATTCAGACTTGACCAAACAACCGTTTCATTGTCTGATTCCTCTGTTGATTTTGTAATATCGGTAGTAAGACTTAAACCTCCGTCATGTCCTGAGATTACTTTGTTTGGATCGTCAGGGAAGAAAACAAGAGAGTGCTGATCGGGGTGGTGATTTGTGTATGAAGCATATGAGTCGTTTGTAGCTTTGTAGCCTCCTATTTTTTCAGGATCACTACTTGTTATACCTCCGATAAATCCACTTGTAGAGCGCCATAAATCAGTACCACCTATGATGACAAATTTTTCATCGTCAGGTTTTATTTTAATTAAAAGGTCATATCCTCCCTGGGAGTCAAATGAGCCTGTAATTCCATCTTCATCAGGAATCTCTGAAGATAGGTCCGACCATGAATCTGAGCCGGCATCGTATTTCCATAGATTATGTCCGGCAGCATCGCTTCCGTCGACATGCGTAAGGAAGTAAACGGTATTTTCATTGCTTGGAGCAACAGCAATAACTGTACGTCCGTAATCGGCAGGGAAGTCTGCTGGTGTGATTTCTGTCCAGTTGTCGCCGTTATCGGTTGACTTGAAAAAACCGTGTTTGTCTCCGTCGCTGCTTAATGCGGCATATAAAACACCGGAAGGGCTGACTTCAATGTCGGTGTAATATGAGTAATTGTTGCCATTGTAGCTCAAAAGTACATAACTCCAGTTTGTTCCGCCATCTGTTGATCTGTAAATTGCCCCATAGGTTGCAACGAAAACATAGCCGTTACTTGGTGAAACTTTTACATTCCAGCTGTACTGAAATATTTTATTGAATGTAGTGGGGTCATCAGTTACAGTACTTTCCAGTGCCGACCAGGTTAAGCCGTTATCGGTTGATTTATAAACCCCGTTTCCTCTGTATGCTGCACCGGTTTCACTTGCCGAATTTCCCGACAATTCACCTGTAACGTAATACCATATGTTGGTATTTCCGTCACGGGGATCCTGAGCTATTGCCGTTACGCTGTGAAGGTCTTCCGGAGCTGTCACTTTTGTCCATGAACTGCCGGTATCGGTAGACCGCCACATGCCTCCGGAGACGCCACCTGCAAGAATAATGTTCGGGTTGTTTATATCTACTGCCAGTGCTCTGGTTCTTCCGCCGACATTAAACGGTCCCCGGTGCTGCCATTCAATTGCATTTACTGATTTAAGAGAAGAGGAAGCTATTTTGCTGGCAAACTCCAGCTCTTTCTCCCGTATGTTGTCTGGAATTTTTCCGGTTGCCGGATCTGCCAGGCGTTTTATTTCATATATTTCCCTTTCTATGGGATCATCTTTTACAATGGGTTTCTTCTGGGCATATGCTGAGGCTGCAAAAAATACAGCAAGAAGAACTAAAAAGCTTTTGTTGGTAAAATATTTCATAGTTGGAGGATTTAAATAATTATTCGATTTTTTTGTATGTGCTAATGGAATAAGCAGGTTTATCCGAGTTGAATACCTGCATGGCTTTTATGCTGGCTTCAAAAACGTCTTTTCTTTTTATTCCGGGCAATTTGCCGGTTGCAGATAATGACGGAATGAATTTTACTTTTATTTTTTGTCCTTTTGTCAGTTTTACCGGAAAGGAACTTCCGTAACCTTTTACTCTGATTATTTTTATTCTGGCAAAACAGGGATCGTTTTTGCAGTTCAGATTATCTTTCTTTTTTATTTTAACCAGTTTAGCTTCCACAAGACAATTGTCAGGAGAGATTCGTTTATTGTTGTGCATTCTGTCCTTATTCTCGTTAATCTGGGCACTGGTTATTTTTGTAAAAACAAAAAATACGATGATTAAATTGATAAATTTCATAAGCGATATGTAATTTTGTAACCGGGTATAATTTTAATATTCAAACTAATCAATAAATCTTTAAAACAAAGTTTGGTTGATTAGTCAATAACAAGCGGCACCTGATATTGTTTAAATTAGTCAGATGTACACTATATAATCTTAATTC
>JAADEM010000058.1 GCA_013153405.1 Chlorobiota bacterium | reverse complement strand
TTGCATTAACATCTCTGATTGGAACTATGTATCCGTTTTTATCATCTGTTATCAGCTCAGGGCCGATAGAGTTTGGTGTTGTAATTACCGGCAGCCCGGCTGCCATTGCCTCTACAATGACCAGACCGAAACCTTCAAAGACTGTAGGCAGAATTAAAGCATCATATTCAGAATATGCATTGAACATTTCCTGCTGTGATACCGACGGATGGTATGAATATAATCCTTTATAGTTTTTAAGTGCATTTCCGCTGCCCTGTATTCCCCCAATTATGTGAAGCTCTGTATCATCAGTTATCTCTTTCATTGCTTCAAGCAGATACTTAATTCCTTTCCGCTGTGTTACAGTGCCGGAATAAAGAAGTTTTAATGGCCTGTTTTCAATATTGTCATCTGTTCTTTCTTTGTAAGGAACGTGTTGCAAATCAAATCCAAGTGGCAGATATAAAATATTTTCTTCCGGAATGTTAACTTCAAGCAACGTGCTTTTGGTGAATTCTGATGCGGCAATTACTTTTTGTGCAATGTGTGGTTCTTCAACAAGGCGTTTTTCATACTTCTGTGGAAAAACCAGGTTATCGATACTGTCAGCCCATTCAGGATGCATTTGAGACTCTTCCCCAAGTATTCTCTTGGCAGCGGTAACATGAGCTGTTGCCAGTTCACATACACTGAGCATTCCTTCGTTATTAGCAGATATTAAAGATTGGTGACAACTGCCCTGGAACCCCCAGAATATTTTAGCATTTTTATGTTTAGTAAGCTTATTGGATACGTATTTGTCAAAGTTTACGTCCCGTTCATAAACTGCATTTTGTGCAGCAGGGCTTTTCCCTTGCAAATAACGCAAAACCACCTCTTTAAATTCAAACCTCCAGTTTGCATCAACTCTGTTTCCCGGCAGACCTTCTATAAACCTTCGTGTCCAGAATTTATCCCCTTTTTTCAAAAAGTATTTCTGCAATCGTTCATTGGTGATATAGCTGCTTGTGTAAAACTTATCTAACAGATTAAGTTTATATAGTGCTTTTGCTGTCTGATAGCTATGTTGTTTACCAGAGTGGGAGAGGATTATCATTGTTGAACAGCTTGTGTTTTAAGAAACTTATTGTATTGCCATAAAAACAGGAATACCGGCCAGTAACTCATCCCGATAAAAGCCACAATGCCGGGAAGGTCACCTCCTCTTAAAATGGGAATGAAAGATGCGATTATAATCCCCTTAAGCAGCCAGTGCATATCACTGTTATACCTGTAAGTATAACGAAACAGTTTAACAAAAAACCAACCATATATAATACTTAATATTATTATACCCATAATACCTCCTTCACCATAAAATGTTCCGTATATGGTTTGTGAAATGCCTACCGTGCCAAATTTTTCATATTTATTTAAACCTAACTTATTTGCATAACCACCAACCGGTTTCCCCGGCCATAATTTACGTGGAATAGGACGAAGCAATATCTCAAAATGCTCCATTCCGTAACTGTAATTAAGATGTTTTGGATATACATCCAATACCATCATAAAGCCGTCAAGCATATTCTGGTCTTCTCGTTTTTCGGCGCGTTCGGTAGCTTTTTTCAACATTTGATCAAATGTCAGGCTGCTAATATTTTGTTTTCTGGCTACACCTGCAAGAGAAAAAATAAACAAAACCAGCACCCCTCCTATTATATAATATTTTATTTTTTGTATTGGATTATATTTTTGCGTTATTAAAATTCCTATTGCTATCATCCATGAAAGGAACTGAAATCGCTGGCTTGGATTATATGATATAAATATTGAATACAGCATCAGGAGTAAATAAATAAACTTAGTTGTTCCGTCTTCTTGCCAGGAAAGGTTTCTGTAAAGAATATAAAATAACAGAATTAAACCTCCCAAAGCCATAGGAAACAAGAGGAAATAACTTTGGCCCATTGACAGTACTCCTCCTAACATACCTTTGAAAATAGTATTTATTATTGAAAAGATAACAAATAAAAATACAATAAATGTCTTTCTTGTTTTGATGAAATCCGTAAAAAGTTTCTGATTGTCAATTGGAGAAGGTGGATATTTTAATTTGGAATTATAATATTTGTAAGCAAAAAATAAAACAACAGTTCCTATAAAAAAATATGAAAGTGCGGTCATTGCTTTTTCATCAGTCATAGGAGTAAAAATATTACGAGTATAAGCAACTCTTACCCAATCTGCTTTTCCTGCTTCTACAGCAAGGTATCGTTGAACTCCTGTTGTAAGAAAGAAAGCAACAGGCAGGAAAAGGAATTCATCATTGTATTTCCTGAAATGATTAAATGCCAATAACAATAAAAGATATGTAATGATTTCGTATAAGGTGATTGACATTAATTTATGTAAGATTTAACTATTCTCAAATGTATTTATTATAACAGTACACTGTTTCTCCCACGAAGCAAATTTTATGTATTTGTTCCAATTATTTATGTAATTTGTATTCTCGTTTGCACTTTTTATTCCATTAATAAGTGCAATTTTATTGTCCGGCATAATAATTGTTCCAAGGTCGAACCTTCTTGCCAGCTCAGTTAATCCGCTTTCGGTATCACTAATTAATACATTTTTTTTTAAAGGCGCAATTTGATTCAATATTCCACTCTGGCTTTTAAAGCTCGTTTTATAATAGAGTAGTATAAGGTCTGAAACTTTAAGGACAGAGGTAAATTCTTCTTCGGTCAGGTATTTGGTTAGCCATATAATTTTATCGTCCACACCTTTACTTGCTGCATATTGTTTTAATTCATCAATATTTACAGAGCTGTTTGCCGGAGAACCGGCAATGAGCAATTTACAATTTTTAAGCTTCGGTAATGATTCAATAATTAATTTGTAATTCTTTTCCATTCGGATGTTTCCTGGAACGCACAATAAATAATCTTCTCCTTTCCTGGCTGCTAGCCACTCAGATAATTTTTGATCTTCTTGTTCCGGTTCATAAAGCCCGTGGGGAATACTTGTTAAATTTCCTTTGAAGCTGTTGTAATAAGGTTTTGATGGTAATCTTTCATGGTAAAAAGCAACATTCATTAACCCCATAATTAATTTCATACTGAAATTTGTAAATCTTACTCCTCCGGGATAATCATCCCTGTCGGGATCGTGAAGGATAACAGAGAATTTATGTTTTGGTTTCAGTAATCTGAAAAGCGGAACCCAAATAATTGCTGTCAGTTGATCAAAATCGTTGAAAATAATATTGGCCGGTTTTTGTTTTAACAGGTAAATGAAAAATATAAACGGGTTGAGTATTATTCGTAAAAGAAAATATATCTTTTTTAATATTACAGAGTTTGTTTTTAATTGGTCTGATAGAAGTATTGTTTTAAAATACTCCTTGTTGTCTGGTGTAATAGATGGTAAAACAAGGGAAATGTCTTGCCCTTGTCTAAGCAATTCGTCAGCCGTGTGTATTGCATATTTATAATTTCCGCCCCGGGAGTTTGGGTTGTATATTATGAACGGCATTTTATTGTTTTATGTTTTTAACCACGGATTAGCACGGATGATTTATTAAACCGCGAATTACCTGCCCGAATGGTTAGGCGGGCGCGAATTGTCACGAAAGATATTAACCGCGAATTTAACTAATTAATCTAATTATGTAATTCGTTTAATTCGAATAATTAGCGGTTTATTTTTTTTCCGCGAATGGCGCTAATGTTCGCGAATGTTTATGTCCACTAATGTGTACGAATATTAATGAACACGATATTTTTGGTTATGAATAATTTTAATAGAATATGTTTTGAACCTTTGAATTACCTACCAAACTATTTTTTAATTCGTTTAATTAGATTAATTAGCGGTTTTTCTGTGTAATCCGTGAAATTCGTGGTTCCGGTTATGCTTCCAGTATCTTGTTTAATTCTTTTCTGCCTTTTATTATATCCTCATTTTTAGTAGTCAATCTTTTTATATATCCTTTAAGGTAATTCCAACGACTTAGCTCAAGCTGCCATAGTGCATTCAGGAGGGCATGGTGGTTGTATTTTTTCTGGTTTGAATCTAATATTATTCGAATAATGGATTATATTTTATTTTATAGTTTAGTGAATTATTCCTTTTCCTGATTTCTTTGGCCGGATTACCTGCCATTATTGATAACTTGTTAACTGATTTATGAATAACACTTGAAGATGCAATTACTGCACCATCCTGTATTTCTACGTCGGGTAGTATTGTTACCGAAGATGCAATCCATACATGATGACCAATTTTTACAGGCCCTCCTTTTACTGCATGTGTTTCTGAATCTGGGTCATGACCTAAAGTCCATATACGGGTATAAGAACCTATATCTGTATCATTATTAATTATAATCGGGAATCTTCGGCAGTCGAGCAGGCAATGTTGATTTATTATTACATTATTTTTTAGTTCCAGGTTCCAGAAATTTAAAATCCGTGTATGCATTAATATTACTGAGGATGCAGAAATTTTTCGGTTGAAAAGTCTTAAAAAAGATTTTCTTAATATATGTACAGGTATATGGCTAATAATGTCATTATATAAGAAATTAAGAAAATTCCCTGTAATTATTTTAATGTTCATGCAACAATAATTGTTTTAATTTATGGGCTTCAGATTTCACTTTGGGTTCTGAGAACCAATAACCTTTTATATAGCCCTTTATATAATTGAGTCGTTGTTGTTCCAGCATTAATAACGAAAATAAAAAAGTTTTGAAATTATATTTAGATGATTTTATTCTTTTCCAGTTCTTGTATGTCCTGATATATGAACGTAATCCGGGAATGCTGATTAAAGAAAGGGTTAATGAGGCAATAATAGGGTATAAGATAGTAGAGCCGGAAAAATATTTAAATAATGTTAATCCTAAAAATGTTAATAAAGAAACAAAAAACAGATAACGAAGTAGAGTTTCAATTAAATTACTCCAGAAATTTTTATAATTAACTTTTGCTTCACCATCACCAAGGCCATAGCGATAGGCTTCTTTATTATATTGCTTATTTGAAGCATGTCTTCCCCAAAAAACATAAGGTTTATTAATCAGCTTAATCGGAATGTTATTTGCTTTTATTTTTAAACCAAATACGAGGTCATCTGCTGCCAATGTTAACCATTCAGGATAACCACCAATATTCTTCCATACATTTTTATAATATGCAATTGAACGTGATGAAGGAATAAAGTTCTCATCTAAATTAATTTTATATCCGTTAGTTAAAATATAATTTGCTTTTGCTGCTTTGGTTGCTAATTCAGCTTCATTAACAGTGTATGCCCCACCAATTACTTTTATATTTGAATCTTTTTCAAACGGTTCAACAATACTTTTTAACCAATCGGAATGGAACCTGCAGCCAAAGTCTGTGCTTACAATGATCTCATGTTTCCCCTCTTTAATTGCAAGATTTCTTCCCTTTGCAACATTACATCCTTTTTCTATTAATATTTTAATTGGAATTGTACTTTCTGATTGCCATTTTTTTAGTATTTCTATAGAACCGTCAGTACTGCCTGCATCTGTAATTACTATCTCTGTTGGTTTTAACGATTGAGATTCAATATCGGATATAGTTTGTTGTAATCGTTGGGATTCATTGAATATAGTGGAGACTAGAGTAAAATGCATAAAGAATTAGATGTTTGTTAATTTTATGTGAATTAATATTCCCAATCAAGGTCATTATAAAAATGATTGTAAATAGAGCCGGTTCCTTCTTTTATTTTTTTTATTTCTTCATTAGATAATCGTTTTCTCCATTCATTTATGTTTGATTTACTATTTCTCTTTAATATATGTATTTCAGAACCTATTTTATTAGTATTGTTATGTGATGTGTATT
>JAADEM010000001.1 GCA_013153405.1 Chlorobiota bacterium | reverse complement strand
GGCGGATATACCGGTGATGTTTTAGGGGCTTTGCAACAACTTTCGGAGATTGCGGTTTATATAGCTTTAATAATTGTTTAGCAATGCAATGAAGATTGTTCTTGTACGTCATACAAAAGTTGCTGTGCCCAAGGGCATTTGTTACGGCAGCACCGATGTGGAACCTGCATCGTCGTATGAGGAAGAGAAGAAAAAAATTATTTCTTTACTGAATAACAGATCTTTTGTGGAAATTTATTCAAGCCCGCTTAAACGTTGCCTGAAACTGGCCGGAGACATTGTACCTTCCGGAATGGAGATTATCCGGGATAAGAGACTTCAGGAGCTTGATTTCGGAAAATGGGAGATGCAGCCGTGGGATGACATCTCAAAAAGTAAGCATGCATCGTTATGGTTTAACGACTTTTTGAATATCGCCTGTCCTGGCGGAGAGTCTTACCGCGAGCTTTTAAAACGGGTTAAAGAATTTATAAGAGACATGACCAGAGAGCCGGTTGATGGTAATGTGCTGATAGTTACCCACGGCGGTGTTATCAGGGCCTTTCATTCAATTCTGAATAATACGGAGCCGGAAAAAGCATTTGACCTTAAAGTTGAATACGGACAGATAATGGAGTTCACTGTGTGATAACATAAATCAGAATGACTCCTGTAGTCAGAAAAATAATAGCCGTCAGATAATTGATAACGGATGCTTTTAGTATGTCCTGATGTGATATTTCTCTGTTGTTTTTTCCCAGATATGGTTTCTCGACAAGCTTTCCGTGATAGATGTTCGGACCGCCCAGCCGGCAGTTTAGTATTCCGGCTAAAGCGGCCTCGGGGTATCCTGCGTTCGGACTGGAGTGTTTATGTCCGTATCTGAAAATATACATCAGTCCTCTTCTGCTTAATGCTATCAACACCATCAGCAGTGCTGTTATTCTTGCAGGAATAAAGTTGAACAGGTCATCGGTTTTTGCAGCAAAGAATCCGAAATCTTTGTATCTCTCGTTTTTGTACCCTGCCATTGAATCAAGGGTATTAACCATTTTATAAGTCATCATCAGTGGAATACCTCCAAGAAAGTAGTAAAACAGCGGGGCAATTACACCGTCGGAAAGGTTTTCGGCAAGAGTTTCCAAAACAGCGGTACGAATCTCTTTCTCCGACAAATTTTCGGTATTACGGCCTACAATCATGCTTAACTGTTTACGCGCAGGTTCAGTGCCGTCTTTTAACAGTTTACGTTCAACCTTTAGGGCTTCCGATATTAAACTCCTGTTTGCAAGCCCGTAAAAAACGAACAGCGAAGTAAAGACCAGATATCCGGTATTGCTCGCTTTTAACTGTATTTCGATGAAGTAAAAAACAAGAAATGTTACAGCGATGAGTATAATTGCAGAAAGAGCCCCTTTTATTTTCCTGTGCCTGCCTTTGTTGAGATTTTTATCGAAAAATGAAATCATCTTGCCGAACAGCCTTATGGGATGCGGCAGTTTATGCGGATCGCCGAAAATGGTATCAAGCACGAAACCTGTTACCAACGGAATAATTATCAGCAGTTGTTTGTCCATTCTTAGTGTTTTTCTTTACTCCACACCTTCAGTGCTTCAATCAGTTTCCGGTTATCCTCCTCTGACTGTACCGATAATCGGATATATTGGCTGTTGAGTCCTCTGAAGTTAGATGCGTCACGTATAAGTATTCCGAAATTTTTAATCAAATACTGTTTTAATTCATCGCTTCTGCCCGAATGTAATTTTACCATAAAAAAGTTGCAGTCCGATACGTAAACCTCTAATTCCGGTATCAGCCTAAGGTTGTTTTGAAACTCTTTACTCTGTTCCCATATTTTTTTCTTGTCAGGCTGTATGTTGTGGTAATTTTCTGTTATGAACTCTCCGGCTTTTATTGCGAGGGTACTTACGCTCCAGGGCATTTTAACAGCTTTTAGTTTTTCAACGGTTTCTTCGGATGCAATTATGTATCCTATTCTGATACCGGGTATTCCAAATGCTTTTGTCATCGACCTTATCACTATCAGATTATCATATTCTGTTGAAAGGCCTGCAACTGATGCTGCATTGTGGCAAAGTTCGCAATATGCCTCATCAACAATGAATTGTGTTTCAGGATTGTTTTTGCATAACCGTTCTGTTGTTTTAACCGGAATTATTGTGCCGTCAGGATTATTCGGATTTCCGTACCATGCTGTCCGGATGTTTTTTCCGGGGACGAACGATTCTATTTTTTTTATGTCGGTGAAAGTCAGTTTGTGTCCGTATATTCTGCATGCATCTTCATACTCTGAAAATGACGGATAGAAAATAGTACTGTTTCTGTTTTCGTACAGCTTGGCTATGAGGTAAAAAGCCTCTGTTGCACCATTGGTTACAAGAACATTTCCGGCAGGTATGTTATGCAAAGCGGCAATCTCGGAAGCAAGCTCTCCGGCATCGGGTTCGGGATAATGTGAAATAGAATCTATCTCTTTTTTCAGAAAATCGGTCAGTCCGTCAGGCATGCCTTTGTACCAGACATTAGAACTGAAATCAACTGAGATTCCGGGGTGTTTGTACAGGTCGTTTCCGTGTCCGTGAATCATTGTTTTAGTACTTTGTAGATGTAATCCATGTCGCTGTTTTTTCTTACCAATTCTGCCAGATTGTTGTATTGAGTCTCTTTGAAATCCTTAACGTTGAATTCTTCGGAAGTATTTTTTCCGAATGTTTTCAGTATCTCATTTATCACTGCATTGTTATCGAAAATGCCGTGAATGTATGTTCCCCATGTCTTGTTGTTAAGATAAAAACCGTCGGTTCCGAACTCTGTTTTGCACAGCGGTGAGCGGTGCTGCGAAGTCGTTTCTCCCATATGAATCTCATATCCGTTGCACCTCTCTGTTGTGTCAATAAAACTAAAAGAACAGGTACGGGTGGTTTTTTCTTTTGAAAGGGAGGTTTTTACCGGTAATATCCCTAATCCGGGGATTGAATTTGTATCACTCTCTACATGATATGGATCGTTTATTTCTTCACCCATCATCTGATATCCGCCGCATATGCCGAATACCGCTTTCCCGTTTTTGTGAGCTTTAATAACAGCCTTTGCGATTCCTGTTTTGCGAAGGTGTAAAAGATCCTCTATCGTATTCTTTGAGCCCGGAATGATAACCACATCTGCATTCAGGATATCATCCTCGTTATGTGTATAAAAAAGATTGATCTCCGGTATCTGTTCCAGAATATTAAAATCGGTAAAGTTTGACATGTGCTTTAGCAAAACAACACCGATGTTTATTCTGTTTTTGTCCGATTTGTTTCTCTTCCGGCTTAAGACAACCGAATCTTCATCATCAATAAAAATATCACGGAAGTAGGGTATTATGCCGACTACAGGTACTCCTGTTAATTCTTCAAGCATCTTTTTGCCCGGTTCAAAAAGTTTTATATCTCCCCTGAATTTGTTGATGATAATACCTTTAATCAGTTTTCTTTCTTCGGGAGGAAGCAGCTCAAGAGTGCCGTAAACACTCCCGAAAATACCCCCTTTGTCAATGTCAGCTACAAGAAATGTAGCCGCACCTGCTCTGAGAGCCACACGCATATTCGTAATGTCCTTGTCGCGAAGGTTTAATTCAGAGATACTTCCGGCTCCCTCAATTACTACCGGATTGTACATGCCCGATAGCTTATCAAACGATTTCATTACTTCATCGAAAAGCTTATCCCGTTTTCTGCCCAGAAAATATTCTGAGGCCGATTGTGTGCCTACAGGTTTTCCGTTAAGAACAACCTGTGCCTTTTGATCCGATGTCGGTTTCAGCAATACCGGATTCATTTCAACCATACATTCAATTCCGCATGCTTCGGCCTGGACTGCCTGGGCCCGTCCCAGCTCCAGACCGTCGGGTGTGGCAAAACTGTTAAGCGACATGTTCTGGGCTTTGAAAGGTGCAGGAGAGTAACCGTCTTGCAGAAATATGCGACAAAAAGCAGTGTTAATAATTGATTTACCAACATCGGAACCTGTTCCTGCAAACATTACAGGCCTTAATTTATTTTCTTTTGTCATTCTGCGTTACGGTTATGAAATTAAAACGGAAATATAATATTAACATCATTGTTTTGAAAATAATAATTATTATTTAAGTATCATACTATGTTTTACTGTAAAATTCTACAGGTTTTTATGAGGTGTAACAGAATGTTTTGATCACTTTGTAATATACAGGGACGTTATTAATTATCGGGGATTTAAACTTTATCCGTATATTTATACAAACAATATTTTATGAAGAAAGCCGGCAAAATAACTTTATACACTGTTCTTGCGCTGTTTTTTTTGTTTGGGATTTTTCACGATTATCTGATACGTTCTCTTATTCAGCAGATTTTCACTGAGAAATCAAAAGGCAGGATTGAACTGGATATTGAGTCTTTTCATCTGGGACTTCATTACGGTACAATAGCTATAATTAATCCTACTCTTAAATTCGATGATTATTTTATAAATGATGATAAAAGTTTAAAGCTTGAAAGTATAGGATTTAAAAAGGTAAAGATTGAGGCTATTGATCTTATGTCCTTGATTTTTAAAAAGGAGATATCAGCCGGATATTTTTATATTGAAAAACCGGAATTTTTTCTCTCTGAATATGGAAAAGAGAGAAAGACAGAGGTTCAGCCTGAAGGATTTATGACCAGTCTTGACAGACAAAGTAATTTGTTTGAGGATTTTATTGTTAAAATTGACAGTATTGCTATACATTACGGTTCCATAACTATGTCTAACTATAAGTTATCAGGCCTGGATCCTGGTAATGTTGATTTTACAATAACCCTCAAAGGATTTGATACCAGACATGATACAGTAAATACAAACCGTGTTTTATATTCCGATGTTTTCAGTTTCAAGTTAAAATCAATACATAATGTGTTGAAACAGGGATATAATCTGAATATAGATTCTGTAACATTCAGCTCAGATAAAAGAGATTTGTTAATTGATGGATTTTCAATTGTTCCTGTTAATCCGGATTCTGCCTGTGGTAAAATTAAACTTCAGATAAATGAATTTGAATTAAATGATATTTCCCTTGACGATCTGAATGAATTAAACTATCTGAATCTAAAAGCACTTAAAATAAAGGATGGTACTCTTGTAAGTTACAATAAACAGGATACTGAAAAAGTAAGCAGGGAAAAACATGATGATGTAACGTTTAAAGATGTAGTTGATAATATAGTTCTTGATACTCTGGATGTTGAAGGTTTTAACTTTTACAGTGTTTCGGGTGATGATACATTAATTTCCGCTAATGATTTAAACATTACGGTAACTGATATCGAGATTGATTCAACTGATTACGGAGATATTCTACATAAAGCCGGATTTGAAGATATAATGATTAATACCGGAATTGTTAAATTAAACGGACTTATTCCGGGTATGACAATTGCTTATGATGATCTGGAGTATGCTAACTTTGATCGTGAAATGTCAATGTCGGGAATAAGAATAAACGGGAATGACGGAAAAACGGGCAAAAAAATTGATGCAACCATACCCGGTGTCAGAATCAAAGGTTTAATGGTACACAGTATGCAAACCGGAGAAAAACAGAAACTGGCTGTAGATATTTTTAATCCTGAAATTAAAGTTACATTCCCTGAAAATATCAATGATTCCGTTTCCGCTTCTTTCAGATTTCCCCCGGAGCTTGCAAATTACTTTTTTTATAAAATTAATATTACGGGAGGTAAAGCAAACCTGAAGAAAGGTAATATCTTTAATACAACCATCAAAGGTTTAAATCTGGATGTTTCCGGTCTCAGATTTCCTGCCGGTAATAAAGATAAATTGCAACTTGAAAATGTAAAGGTTTCAACTACCTTGTTTACTGTTGGGTATGATAATGATTCATTGCTGCTGACAGCCGGGGATTTAACATATAATGATGGAGTATTTAATATTGCTGACATCATTATAGAGCAGGTTATGACCGATACTGTTAATCTTATTACTGCAGGATCCATTAATGTAAAAGGTTTTGATCAGCCCAGATTGTTTTATGATAAGGAACTTGTAATTGATACTATTGAGGTTGTCAATCCCGAATTGCATGGTAAATTTGAATTGGAAAAACTGTTTGAAAAAGATACGGTTGATAAATCCCCGAAAACAGCTCCACTGTATTTTTACCTGAATAGATTTATAGTAAATAATGGCCATATTGATGGTTCTTTTAAACTGAAAAATGGATCTACAAGAGTAAAAACAGGTTTAAACTTTACTGCCGGTCATTTTTACACAGAAAAAGGCGATTCACTTCGAAAGATTCTTGAAGGGTTTAAATGGGACCTGGTTCTGGATAGCGGAGAAGTATCAGGGTATGGGCATAAAGCAGAATTCAGGAAACTAAGAACAAGTTCGTTTGACTCAGTATTTATCCTATCGGGATTTAACATTGCTGCAGATGGACCTCAGGGGTATAACGGGAATTACATAAGATCGGGAGATATTCCTTTTTTCAGTGTGTCAGGTTTGAATTACAGTGAGCTGATACAATACGACAGTATTGCATTCTCGGCATTTGAAATACAAAACCCGTTTCTGGATATTGTTCTGAGACAGCATAAAACAAAAACAGGTAATGATAATACGGAACAAAGACTGTTTAATGGAGGAATACCGCAATTCTGTTACGATTCAATTTTGCTTTCAAATGTTGATGTTATGCTTGAAACAAACGACTCTGACGGGGTGGTTTCTTATAGTCTTTCCGGATTTGATTTTAAATTTATCAGGCCTGCGGAAGAAAGTAGCAATATGGTGGATAACCTTAAAATCAGGTTTGATGAATTTGTATTCTTTAAGCCATCGTCAGGCAACTCAATGACTATAAATAACTGGAGGCTTGACAATAAAACCAATACGATTCATATTGCAGAAATTAAAGGAGGTAATGTGCCGGAAGATGCTCTGCTTATTGATGATAAAAAGGAGAGTTTCTTGTTTAGTTCAAAGGGAATCGAGCTGTCGAACCTGAATATTAGCGACAGTATTCCGGTTAAGATAACCGGCCGTAAATTAAATGTTGGAAAGTTTATAATAGGTATAAAAACCAAAGAAGATAAGCATAAAGCCGAAAAGAAAAATCTGTTCGGAAAAGTTTCGTTCAGGGAAATAGGCAGGTTCCTTATTCTTTTTCGCCTGGATACCATACAGCTTGCTGATATGAATTTTGATCAGGTTTCTTTTACCGATTCCACATTTAAAGTAATGAGACTTGACAGTATAGGCCTGCTTCTGAAAAAGATACAAATAGATACTCTTACAGAAAAAAATAAAACCAGTCTGATTGACAAAATAACAATTGATTTGTACGGTAAAACGAAGTTGTCGGCTGATAGTCTTTATGAGATGTATACCGATAAAATTCATTATAATTTTCCGGAACAGAAAATAATTATCGACTCTTTTTATGTACGTCCACTTTATGAACCGGATGAGTTCTTCAGAAAAGCAGGTTATCAGACCGACCGGATAGATTTGTTTGTGCCGAAAATTGAAGTTGACGGAATTGATCTTGATGAGCTTTTTGCTGGTAATCAGTTGCACGTTAATCATATTGATGTTTACAGGGCTAAAATGGAGATGTACCGGGATAAACATTTTCCGTTGAAACCGGATATCTATAAAAAAATGCCGAGAGAACTGTTGATGGATATAAAAAGAGGTTTTACCATTGATTCTGTTTTTGTGCATAAATCATACCTTAAGTACAAAGAAAAATCAGAAAAAACAGATGAGCCGGGTGTTGTGTTTTTCGATGATGTTAATATTACGATTTCGGATATCACAAATCGACTGAGAAAGGATGAAAAGCTTGATATGGTGGTTGATTTTAAAGGTAAATTAATGGGATTGTCAGGAATAAATGCTAATGTGCATTTTCCTCTTAATGAAGACTCTGTAACTTTCTGGATGACCGGCAAGACTGATAAAATTGACTTGCCGTCGCTTAACCCGTTAACCACAAATCTTCTGGGAATAGGAATAATTAAAGGGCGTGGAAGCGTTGATATCAGATACATTGAAGCAACCGACAGTGTGGCAACCGGCTCTTTGATATTTAAATACAAAAACCTGAGAATACATCCTTACAGTCGTAAAAAGGAGAAACTGAAGAAAGGTCCATTGACCCCTATTTTGAAATTTATGATAAATGATCTTGTCGTGAAATCGAACAATCCCAGATTTGCCCGTAAACCGAGAATAGGGCAGGTGTATTTTGTTCGTGATACCCGGAAAAGCGTTATTAACTACATATGGAAAAGTACTCTTTCCGGTCTGATGTCGACTATGGGATTCAATAGTAAAGAACAACGAAAGGAGATGAAGGATAAATAGGATTGAATAGAAAAAATCAGTTTCTTGGTTTTCGTATTAAAGTGAAAAAGATTTGACAGATTTGTATCCTGAATTAATTTGAATAGCCTAGAAACAGGTAATGAACATGAATTGATATTGAGTAATTCTGATGTTAATATCAATGGTTCAGGAAATGACTTTTTGTTAATTTGCATAACAGGTTCAACATAAGATAGTAATGCAAGGCGAAATATAAACTCACACCCTGAAAAACGGAGTGAGATGACATAACTACTGATTACATACTTTGATTATTGAGGAATTATAATTTAGCATGAACAAAAGCAGATTAGCATTAAACAGTAAGTGTTATGTTGCAAAATAATGACTCTTTTGTCTGAAAATTTATAACTTCATGCCTGATTAAAATACACTATTATGACAGAGATATTGTTGATTTTCTTAATTGTTCTTGTTGTTGTAAATATTGTTATAACACTGAGAAAAAAGACCGAAGTAGATATAAAACCGCAACTGAAAGATGTGGAGGATTCGATACTGAGATTTCAGACATCACTTGACAGAATGGAGGACTTAATAAAAGATGAATTTCAGCGCAACAGGAAGGAAACTAATGAAAACTCAAAACAGAACAGAGATGAACTGGCAGCATCTTTAAAGTCGTTTGAAGATAGTTTCTCTGGGAAGACAAAGGAAATGAATGATTTAATCAGACAAAAATTCTCTGATTTTAATCAACAGCAGATTGAGATAAATAAACAGGCTACTGAAAATATTAAGTCGGTTGAGAATACCATTAAGGAGCAGCTTAAAGAGATAAGGGAAGATAATAACAAGCAACTGGATGAAATGCGAATAACCGTGGATGAGAAGTTGCAGAAAACACTTAATGAAAGATTAAGTCAGTCGTTCGAAACTGTGGGGAAGCAGCTTGAAGCTGTGCAGAAAGGTCTTGGCGAAATGAGAACCCTGGCAACCGATGTGGGAGGACTTAAGAAAGTTCTGAGCAATGTGAAGCTGCGGGGAGGTATAGGTGAAATACAGCTTTCGATGCTGCTTGAGCAGATACTTGCTCCCGATCAGTACGAGGCAAATGTGAAAACCAAATCCGGCAGCTCCGATCTGGTCGAATTTGCCATAAAACTGCCCGGCAGGGATGATGCGGGTAAAAGCGTTTGGCTCCCCATTGATGCCAAGTTCCCGAAGGATGTGTATGAACAGCTTCAGGATGCCTATGAAGCCGGCGATCAGACATTGATACAACAGGCGCAGAAGAATCTCGACAACACCATTAAAAAGATGGCGAAGGATATTAACGATAAATACCTTGATCCGCCTAATACCACCGATTTTGGTATTATGTTCCTTCCGTTTGAAGGTATCTATGCCGAGGTTGTGCGTAAAGCCGCCCTGCTAGAAGATCTTCAGCGCAATTTTAAAATAATTGTTACCGGTCCAACAACCCTGGCTGCTATCCTGAACAGTCTGCAGATGGGATTCAAGACCCTTGCCATTCAGAAACGAAGCAGTGAAGTGTGGCAGGTACTTGGTGCCGTGAAGAAGGAGTTTGAAAACTTCGGCGGAATGATGGAGAAGGCACAGAAGAACATCCAGACCGGACTTAATCAGCTCGATGACGTTATGGGCAAGCGTACCCGTGCTATCCAGCGAAAACTGCGAAGTGTGGAGGCCTTGAGCGAAGCAGATGCAAAAAAGATACTGCCGGAACTTTCGGATCCGTCATTGCTGATAGATGATGAGAACGAATAAGAAAATTTCGGGTTAAACCTTTCTTGTCTTTCGAAGTCAAATAAAAATAACCTGAAACTTACAAAATTTGAAACCGGCAATACGATTAGTAATATTTTTTTTGATTCTTTTAGGAAACAGCTTCTATTCGGCTGGGCAGACACTGCTGACCAAATGCCCGCACCACTATATGCTTGTGTTCAGAACGGATGTTAGCAGTATAGTTAAAATAGCTGACAATCCGGACTTTGAAGGAATGCAGATAAAACTTGACTGGAAAACCATAGAGCCGGAGAAGGATCGGTTTGACTTTGCCCTGGTGGATTCGATATTAGACGTTGCAGATTCTTATGGTAAGAAGATAGTTTTTCAGTTCCAGTACAAAGCATTCAACGGAGCACCGCCTGTTGTTCCCGATTACCTTATTACCGATCCGTATTACGAGGGTGGAGTTTCTTTCTATCCCGATTCAAGCTCAACTCTTAAGCTGTGGATACCTGCGGTTACGGCACGGCTCGATTCGGTGTTCTCGGCAATGGGAAGCCATTTCGGAGATCATCCTGCTCTTGAAGGAATAAACCTGCCCGAGAGTGCCACCAATTCCGCAGAGTATGATTACGATGTAAATGAGTATATGAAGGGCATTATGGCCAATATCGAAAATCTTAGAAATGCTTTTCCCGATTCTGTTTTTGTAGTTCAGTACCTTAACTGGCTTCCCGGATCCGGTCCGCGTGACAGTCTTATCGCTAACCTTAGGACAATCGCCGAATTCACGACTCAATTTGAAAATACGGGATTCGGCGGTCCCGATAACAAGATCCAGACCGATCCGAATCCTACGTACACACCCGTAATGACTTTCCAGTATGAGTTCGACGGGCGTGCTGTATTGGCAAATGCCACACAATGGAACGATTACGGGTATATCAATCCCTATACCGGAGAGATAGTTACCGCTGAAGAGATATTGAGGTATTCGGTCGACAGCTTGAAGGACAATTACATCTTCTGGCTCGAACGTGAACCTTATTTTTCCGATGAAGTTGTCCCCACGCTCGAACAGTACCGCGGCAGATGTACTGATAGCTTGTCTTATGTGAATGTGATAACGGATGCAGGATTGATAGATATATTTCCCAATCCGTCGCAGGATATGGTTAACCTGAAAACGGGTGATACCGGGAATTTTATGAGTGTGAAACTTTACTCTGCAGCAGGGATGTACATCAATACATATTTTTCTGACAGGTTTCCCGTCGCCGGTCTGCCCCGCGGTCCGTACCTTCTTATCATTCAAACCGACAAAGGACAGTATGCCGGAAAGTTTGTGAAAGAATAGTTTTTCGGAATGCTAAAAAAAACTCCGAAAAGAGTTAGAAATAGCCCAGGACCGGAGGCGGTCTGAAAAGAAAGCTTTTTCGCAAAGTCGCAACTACACAAAGAAGGATAAGCTTAGTATATGAGGCAATTATCCTTGTGTTCTCAGTGCCCGCCTTACCATCGAGCCCGCCTGGACAGTCTGGTCAGACAGGCCTTTGTGAGAAATACTCATAGATCCTATTCTTTCCTGAACTTAAATGTTTTTACTTTTTATCTTAAATAAATGGTGGTTAATATATTTTTTTTAAATTTGATTTAAGCACTATTCTTTAAACCATAAAAAAAATATTATGTCAGAAAGCACACGGAAACCCCCTTCTTTGTTCGATGCATTATTGCCAATGATATTTCTTATCGGGCTTCTTTCTATGGCTGTTTATATTTTTGGCGAAGATGCTTCATGGGGGCCGAATCAGATAGCTCTTACCTTCAGTAGTCTTGTGGCAGCACTGGTAGGGGTAAAAAACAAGTATACCTGGGATGATATGGGGCAAGGAGTTGTAAAAAGTATCAGTCAGGCACTACCTGCAATTTTTATATTGTTGGCAGTAGGAGCACTGATAGGAACGTGGGTAATGAGTGGTACGGTTACTACAATGATTTATTATGGTTTACAGGTGTTAAATCCTAAAATATTTTATCCTACAGTGGTAATTGTAACAGCAATTGTATCTGCAAGTATAGGCAGTTCGTGGACGACAGTTGGTACAATAGGCGTAGGGTTAATAGGAATAGCCAATGGAATGGGAATGTCACCGGCAATAACAGCGGGAGCTATCATAAGCGGATCTTATTTCGGAGATAAGCTTTCGCCATTGTCAGATACTACAAACCTGGCTCCTGCGGTAAGCGGAACAGATTTATACAGTCATATCAGGCATATGTTGTGGACAACGGTTCCGAGCATCGTAATTGCTCTGCTGATTTTTACATTTATAGGATTGAATGATTCCATTGAAGGGAATCTTGCCATAAAAGAAGAAACCATAAGAGTTATTGATGAGAATTTTAGTACAAGTTTGTGGCTGTTTGTTCCGGTTATAGTGGTAATTTATATGGCTGTACGAAAGTTCAGGCCTTTCCCTACGATACTGACTGGTGCCTTGGTTGGTGGAATTTTTGCCGTAATTTTTCAGCCTGAACAGATAACCCAATTCATTGACAGACCTGATTTGTCAAAACCTGTAGTGATGATTGCCGGAGTGTGGAAAGCTATGTATACCGGATTTACCACATCAACAGGTGTAGAGTCGATAGATGCCTTGGTAAACCGCGGCGGAATGAATTCAATGCTTGAGGTTATCTGGCTTATTCTTTCAGCTCTGATGTTTGGCGGAGTTATGGAGGTCACAGGAATGCTTACTAAACTGGTTTCTGTATTATTGAAACTCGTTAAGGGGACGGGGTCATTAATCGCTGCCACGTTGGTTACCAGTTTTGGATTAAATGTGATTGCGTCAGATCAGTACATGGCAATTGTTTTGCCGGGTAAAATGTTTAAGCTGGAATATGAGCGCCGAGGTTTGGCGCCTGAGAATCTTTCCAGAACACTGGAGGATTCGGGAACACTAACATCTCCTCTTATTCCATGGAATACCTGCGGAGCATATATGGCAGGAACTCTTGGAGTTGCAACTCTGGCTTATTTGCCTTTTGTGTTTTTTAACCTGATTAATCTTTTGGTCGCTGTGGTACTTGGTTTTACGGGAATTTCAATTAAAAAGGTAAAGAAATAAGTAATAAGCAATTATATAATAATGAGGTGGCAAACCGGATTTATTTAAAAAGATTTCCGGTATTTTTTGTATTTAATGTGTTTTTATATAATTCTGAATTATTTTAGGGAATTAATAAAATACTGAATATTAAACAAAATCAGTTCAATATGAAAAATAGTACATGGCTGTTATTTATTATTGTTGTATTATCAGGTTGCAATAAAACAACACCTGATTTTACTGTAGAATTAGTTAAGAGCATAAAGGCATCGGAATCTATACATTTTAAGGCTGTTGAAAGGGCATATTATTCAAATGAGCCGGATACCACTGTAACTCCATACGAGGTTTGGGCAGTACGGACAAAATCCGACTCTGTAAAAGGTGGGTATGTTTGGGTTGATAATAATTATCGTCCTTACAATATGATTTATGAAAATGGAAACTTTTATCTGGCAATACCGCCTAAAAAAATGTCTATTTTGTATCCTGACTTCAATGAGCCGTTTATAAATGAAACAGATTGGATTGATTTTTTTCTGAAACCTGATTTATTTGAGAATCTGCTTAAAAACAGGAATGTTGTTTTAAAAGATACTGTGTATAATGAACATAAAAGTATTTATATAAATATTGAATTACCTGAAAAGAATAAAATATTAAAGAAATATTCTTTTATCATAGATAAAAAAACATATAATCCATTATGGTCAAAATATACTCAGAAAACAAAGGACTTTACTTATTATGATGAACTGGAATTTTATGATTTTGAACAAAATAATGTAGATCTATCTTCTTTAAAGCAAAGGCAGGAACAGGTGCTTAAAGAAAATCCGGTAGAGCTTAACGGAGCCAATTCCCGGGCTTCCAGACTTGAGAAAATGCTTCACCCGGGAGATAATGCTCCATTGTTTAAAGCAAAATATTATGCCGGAGGAAAATCATTTGAGCTGAATGATTTTATTGGTAAGAATGTAATAATCGTCGATTTTTGGTATACGCACTGTCATCCTTGTGTAAAAGCTATGCCTTCTCTTGATGATTTATTTCGTAAATACCGCAATAAAGGATTGAAGGTATTTGGAATTAATTCGGTAGATAACCAGCCCCGAAGCAAAAAACTTTTAGATAATTTTCTGGCTAAGCGTGATATCAGTTATGATATTATTCTTGCTTCTCCTGAAGTTGATATTATGTATAAAGTAAATGGCTATCCCACAATGTATGTAGTTGATAAAGATGGTAAAATTGCATATGCAGAGATTGGTTTTGAAGAGGAGAGTTTTAATACGCTTAGAGAAAAAGTAGAAGAGCTTTTAAAAAAATAAAATTGCTAATTTTTTATATATCCGTAACGATATTTTGGTTACGGTACAATTTGAAAGGTTTAAAAAGAAAAAGCCTAGAGTTCAAATGTTGCTTTATTCGGGATTACACGTTATAAAACTTTAGAATAATGAGGAGAATAATAAGTCTTTTACCGGTGCTTGTGTTTTTATTGTCATGTTCTTCCGGTAGTAATAAGAGTGATGAGAGAAATGATATAAAGCTTGAAGCTCCGCAGGAATTATGGCATATAAATCAGAAAAAAGGTGGTATTTCTTGGGAGGTCAATGCTCCTCATACCGATAATCTTGAATTTAGCGGATTGCGGGTTTCCGCAATAATTTATTACGGAGCCGATTCTCTTGGAAATGTTGTATTAAACAAAAAGGTGGTATGGCCAATGTTGAGGACTATCCCCAATGATACTCACGCCAGCTTAATTCACGATTATGGTAAAAATGAGAACTCTGTGATAAGCGTAAACGGGAAGAGTGTTGAAAATGAAAAGCTGTACAGGGTTGATTTTAATGGTATACTTACTTTAAGCGCTAAAACTGACGAGGGAGTTGAGATTGTAAGGATTCTTTCTCCCAGCACCGATAAACCGGCTATTGTGGAAAATATAACAATTACCAATAAATCGGGTAAAGATGTTGAGGTTGAAGCAGGAAAGCTTGAATATGAAATAAAAACCCCTGCCGATAAAGGAGTGTACGGTTCATACAGCATAAGAGCTTACAGTGAGGGAGACGGAAAGATTACTCTGAAAGACGGAGAAAAATTTACCTTTTCGCAAATTTATATTGCTACAAAAAAAGGTGAGAAATACATTGTAGATGCATCGGAGGAAATAGAAAAAAGAGGCGATTTTATAAAGAGAGTAAAGGAATCGCTTGTGCTTGAAAGTCCTGATCCGTACATCAACGAAATGTTCAGTTTTGCAAAGCTAAGAGCAGTAGAAAGCATCTTTGCCACTAAAGGAGGGTTGATGCACGGCCCGGGAGGAAGCCGATATTATGCTGCTATATGGGCTAACGATCAGGCAGAGTATGTAAATCCGTTCTTCCCGTTTTTGGGAATAAAAACAGGTAATGAGTCGGCAATAAACAGCTTCCGTCATTTCGCCCGTTTCATGAACGATAAGTTTGAACCTATTCCTTCATCAATTATTGCTGAAGGAACCGATATATGGAACGGGGCAGGAGACAGAGGCGATGCGGCAATGATAGCATATGGTGCTTCACGCTTTGCTCTGGCATATGGTGATCCTGCCGTGGCTGATTCGCTTTTGCCGTTAATAAAATGGTGTATTAATTACAGTGAGCATAAAATGCTGCCCGAAGGTATTATAGCTTCCGATTGTGATGAACTGGAACACAGATTTCCGGCCGGTAAAGCTAACCTTACTACCAACATGCTGGCATACGGTGCCTACCTTAGTGCTGCCGACCTGCTCGATGCTTTGGGGAAAGAGCACGATCTGGCAGAAGAGTATCGCAGTAAGGCATCGAAACTGAGGGTTGCCTGTGAGAATTATTTCGGGAGCAATGTGGAAGGTTTCGAAACCTATCGTTACTATGACGGAAATACCAAGCTTCGAAGCTGGATATGTATGCCACTTACTATGGGAGTGTTCGACAGAAAAGATGCAACGCTTGATGCATTGTTCTCGGATAAGCTTTGGACCAAAGACGGAATACTCACCGAATCGGGTGACAAGACCTTCTGGGACAGAGCTACTCTTTATGCCTTCAGAGGAATATTTAAAGCCGGTGAGACTGATAGAGGCATGAAATATTTTGAATACTATTCGCGTAAACGTTTGCTGGGTAATCATGTCCCGTATGCCGTCGAGGCCTGGCCTGAAGGAAATCAGCGTCATCTTTCGGCAGAAAGCGGCCTGTATTGTCGTGTGATTACAGAAGGACTTTTCGATATTACTCCTACGGGTTTCAGAACTTTTACCATGACACCGCGATTACCCTCTGACTGGAACTTCATGCGGCTTAAACATATAAAAGCTTTTGGGTCTGATTTTAATATTGATGTAAAACGAGATAAAGATAAAATTATAGTTGAGGTTACGAAAGGCGATGTATTGGTGAAAAAAACAGACTGGGATGGTAAATCTGAAATCAAGGTTAATCTTAATAATACCGGAAAGAATAAAATTTGAGCAGAAATACCAAAGCGGCATGATTCAGAGACTTGCCGCTTTGGGGGTGCTCCTGTACTTATCAGCTATTTACATTTATCTGAATATGTTCCGGTAAAACCACAATTTCTCTTTTTTTTAGTAAAACAATATTTTCAACGTGATGGGTCTGCGGGAACATATCCACAGGTTGAATCTCTTTTACAGAATATTTTTCATCTAACAATTTCAGGTCTCTTGCCTGAGTGGCTGAATTGCAACTAACATAAACTATCCTGTCAGGACTGCTTTCAAGTATTGCTTTTACCACGTCGGCGTGCATACCGGCTCTTGGAGGGTCGGTAATGATAACATCCGGTTTTCCTTCTTTTTCAAATAGTTCAGAGTTTAAAACATCCTTCATATCACCGGCATAAAAAGCGGTATTAGTGATATTGTTAAGCGTTGAGTTCACTTTTGCATCCTCAATTGCTTCAGGTATATATTCAATTCCTACTACCTTTTTTGCATTTTTGGCTACAAAATTGGCAATGGTTCCCGTACCTGTATAAAGGTCGTAAACTATCTCATTCCCTGTTAGTCCGGCAAATTCACGTGCAACTTTGTAAAGTTCATATGCCTGAAGTGAATTTGTCTGGTAAAAGGATTTTGGACCTACTTTGAACTTAAGGTCTTCCATTGTTTCGATAATGTGATCTTTACCTGCAAACAGCTTTATCTCAAGGTCGGAAATTGTGTCATTTCCTTTGGGGTTTATCACATACATCAGAGATGTGATTTCAGGAAACTTGTTTTTCAGGTGTTCAAGCAGGGCAATCCGTTTTTCTTCATCTTCGTGGTAAAAGCTGAGAATGACCATCACTTCACCCGTGGTGGGTGATGTTCGTATGATAAGATTACGCAGAAATCCGCCCTTTTCTCTCAGGTTGAAAAATGTAAGACCGTTTTTCAGTGCATAATCTTTTATCTCAAGCCGTATAGAGTTAGATGGTTCAGGTTGCAGGTAGCAATTCTTTACATCCACCACCTTGTCGAACATTCCGGGAATGTGAAATCCCAGGCCGTTACGCTCCTCTATTTCAACATCAGAGTTGAGCTCTTCTTCTGTAAGCCAGCGATTGTTCGAAAATGTGAACTCAAGCTTGTTTCTGTAATATCGGTCTTGTTTTGATGCAAGAATTGGCCTGTGCTCCGGCAGCTCAATGCCACCCAATCTACGGAGATTGTTAAGAACCTCCCGCTCTTTGAATTTAACCTGCTCCTCGTATGGCAGGGGCTGCCATTTGCATCCGCCGCATACCCCGAAATGCTCGCAAAAAGGATCTATTCGCTTTTCGGAATATTTATGAAATTTCACAGGATATCCTTCGTAAAAGTTCTTACGCTTTCTTGTTACCTGAACATCAACAATATCACCAGGAATGGTTTTGGTTACAAAAACTATCCTGTCATCAATCTTGCCCAGAGCTTTGCCTTCAGCAGCAACATCTATTATCTCCAGTTTTTCCAGTAACGGTTTCTTTCTTCTTGATCGTCCCACGGCTTAATATTTAGGCCGCAAATTTAGGTAAAAATCATCAGATTATTTTTTATTACTTTTGTAGCCGTAAATTTTTAACTGAAAAAATGGAAAATAAAGTTTTAACGTACAAAGATATCGATAAGTCCCTATTGAAGGCTATCCCAAATCCGTCGAAAGAGGCATATGAAATAAAAATTAAAATACCGGAATTTACTTTCCTTGGTGTTCAGAGCCAGCCGGATTTTGCCGACGTTTACATTACATTCTATCCGAAAAATAAGATCATTGAATTGAAATCGTTGAAAATATATGTACAGCATCTAAGAAACATTGTTGTTTCATACGAGCGATTGATCAATGTTTTTTATGATCATATGATGGATGTATACGAGCCGGAACGTATCCGACTGGTAATGATATGCAATCCACGTGGAGGTATAAGCTCAAAGCTAACAATAGATTCCGATTGGAAAGCCCGCGGCGGGGAAGAGAAGTTCGGAGACTGGAAGAATCATATCGAGGATACCTGGTCGGTAACATTGTAAGGTTAATTTTTATTTTTGCAGCTGCCTATTGTTGCTTTTAAAATTGTTGAATTATGGCTGAGGTTCTTTCTCCCGAGATATTTCTACAAAACAGTAAAGAAGGACACATTATTGATGTGCGTACTCCTGCTGAGTTTGAAAACGGACATATTCCGGGGGCACATAATATTCCGTTGTTCACAAATGACCAAAGAGCCGTTGTCGGTACTATTTACAAACGACAGGGTAAGGAGAAGGCGATTATAAAAGGACTGGAATTTGTGGGGCCTGCTATGAAGGATATGGTTCTGAAGGCAAAAAAAATATCGGGCGGAAAACCTTTGTATTTGCACTGCTGGCGTGGAGGTATGCGCAGCTCAAGCATGGCCTGGTTGTTTGAAACGACAGGGATAAAATGCTATCTGCTCGAAGGGGGATATAAAGCATACCGGCGATCATTTCACGAAATGCTTGAGAACAATCCCTGGAAGTTTCTTGTAGTTGCAGGGCCTACCGGATCGGGCAAAACTGCAATTCTTGACGAACTGAGGAAAACGGGAGAACAGGTTCTGGACCTTGAAGGATTGGCTCATCACAAAGGTTCTGCTTTTGGCAGTTTAGGTGAGTTGCCCCAGCCGACTAATGAGCAGTTTGAGAATAATATACACAGAGAGTTCCGTGGCTTTACCCCCGACAGGCCTGTGTGGGTTGAGGGTGAAAGCCGTTCAATTGGGAAAAACTATATTCCTGACGATCTGTTCGAGATGCTCGTTAATTCGGATACAATTCACGTAATACCTGCTTTTGAATACCGGGTGAAACGTTTGGTAGTGGATTATGCCAAATATCCCAAAGAAGAGCTGATACACTCTTTCGAAAAGATATCTAGGCGACTGGGAGGCTTAAGGACTAAAAATGCCGTAGAGGCAGTACAGAAAGAACAGTTTGATGTTGCAGTACGAATTGGCTTAGAGTATTATGATAAAACATACCAGCATGCCATTGATAACCGTGCCGGGCGCAAATCTGTTGTTGAAACAGGATTTGATGATCCGGAAGTGGTTGCAGGAAAATTGAAAGACGGGTATTACAATGGGGAATTCTTTGACCCTGATTAATCAAGCATTATAAAGAAAGAAAAAGCTGAACCAATGGCTCCATGAGAGGCTTGGTTCAAAGAAAAAGAGGCCTGATAGCCTCTTTTTATATTGTTATTGATCGTCTAATGTACCCTGAAATGCATTTTCCTGAAATGGGTTGGCTGTGGCGGCCGCTGCAGTTCCGGGTGGTGGAGGCGGCTCATCAACGTTATCATATGTCATTAATACCAGAGATATTTCCTTATCTATAAGGATGCTTTCAATATCCGGCTTCTTATATTCTTTTTTCATATACTATATTAGTCCAACGTACAAAGAAAAGAATTATTATTTATTTCACCAATACTTTCTTTGTAACGACAGTTTCTCCTTGTGAGATATGAACAATATAAATTCCTTTTGTCGGTACTCCTATTACTTTTTGAGATATAATGTTTTTATAATCACCTATCAATTGACCTGAAATATTATATACCTTTATTTCTGCTATATCCTCATTTTTGATATTTACCGTAAACTGTTTCTCTCCTGAAACCAGATAAATGTCATTATTATTGTTTGTGTCAGTGCCTGTATCTTCTTTTATAGCAGTGGAAATATCACCTTTGAATATTAGCTCAAACCTGTCGGTTTCATAATAATCACTGGTTGTGGAAAGGTGATTTGTTTCTGTAAAATAATAGGTATCCTGGGTTAGGAAGTCAATGTAATCATCAGTAACAGTATCATGTAATAAAATACTTATGTCATCAGGGAAGTTTTCTATTAATGTTTTTCTGATCGAAAATGATGTTTCATGATTAGCTGTATCAATTCTTATAGTAAAAGGAATTATTGCTTCAGACGAAAACTCTTCGACTCCATTCATACAGAGTGATTTACTCCCTTTTGTAAAATATGGTTGAATATAGTTTTCATTTGTGGTAAACTTTTTAGTCATATCAAGTAGCCTTAAAGGCGTGTCGTCGGGATTTGCAAAAGCAACAAGTACTTCATCAGAGTAAGTTCCGCAATTAGCAGCAAATTTGAATACAGGATATGTTGTTGTTGCTGCCGTACCTTTAAGATATGTATTTGTTTTTATTGATTTGGATGCCGCTGTAAATGTAATGGTCTGGGTTTCTGTTGTATCTGATCTTACCCAAAAACAATGGTTTGAAGGTATTATTGAATCAACACCGTTCACCGATTGATTTGTAGAGCCATTGTATGAACCATAAACGTCATCTAAATTAAGGTACATCCAGAATCCGTTGAAAACGGAATCGGCTAATATTACATTATTCCAGTTTATACTGTTTGTATAGGGATTACCAATCAGATTCCAGCCAACACTTCTGCCATATTCAAGTGTTGCAGTAAAATCACCGGTACGTATTGGACCTGTAAAAACAAGGTCATTATTGCTCCACAGAACATATCCTTTACCATCTGCCAGAATATCGCTTGAGCCGGCAGTACGCCACAGGCCGTCGGCATTATCCCAATACCAGATATCTCCGTCACAACCAATTGTACTTCCTGTTGCTCCGATGACCGGGGACGTGATGTAATACCAGCGGGTAGATGCTTCAATATTCTGGTGTATTCTCACATTTGCCGGATTATAATTTAATGTGCCGTCACATAACAAATATGCATTAGCAGTAGTGTTTGATAGAAGTTCGATAATACTGTCTACAGTAACAACAGAATTAGCATCTATGGTAAGGCCACCTCCTGCATCGATTGTTAGATCCGCAATTTCAACCGTGTCAGATGAGATGACAGGAAAGTACGTTGCGGTAGCAGGAATTGTTACCACAGCTCCGTTTACAAAACCACCGTTACTGTCCCACTCAGATGCCGCATTCCAATCGGTTGAATTACTACCCACCCAGTTTCTTACCTTTATTGCTCTGAATGTCCATTCTGTGGCGTCTGATATACCGGGGTAATCAACATTTGTTGTGGTCGAAATAATAAAACCCGGCTCTATTGTTACAAAATAACTCGTATCCTGTAGTAAAGGAAGATGTGTTATTGTTAATATTGTATCATTTAAAATCAATAATTTAGTGTCTATTGTTTCAATTACGTCAAGATTTGAACTGTCACTTACTTGTTTTATTTTTAAATATAATCCGGATGGGCCTATTTTTATAGGTTCGTTAAATACAATTTTTAGTGTTTCGTCTAATCGAACTGTTGTATCTCCGGCTGCAGGAATGTATTGAGTGACATATGGAGGAGGCGGGGCCACCTTTGTTTTAAAAGTCCATTCGGTTGCTGTGTTTATTCCCAGAAAATCAGCATTAGTGATAGCTGATTTTATAAATCCGGAATCAATATTAATAAAGTATTCTGTTTCATAATCAAATAACTCGTGGGTTATTGCCAGAACGGTATCATTTATAATTGATAGGTTCGGAGACTGGGTGTCAAGAATGGCAAAGCTGCTGCTGTCAGAGCTTAAGTTAATCTTGAAATAACCGGTTGTGCCTAACTTTATAGTATCGTTAAATGTTATTCTTAACGTATCATTAATTTCTGCCGTAGTTGAGTTTGTTTCAGGAAAGTATGCTGTTGCTTTAGGCGTTGTATTTGTCGTGAAATACCAGTCTGTGGCATTATTAATACCCAGATAATCGGCACCGGTATTTGCAGATTTAACAAAAGCAGAGTCAATGTTTATAAAGTATTGTGTTTTGTATTGAAGAGGAGCATGAGCAACATAGAGCATCGTGTCATTTACAATGCTGACATTTGTTGAAGTAACGTCAAGTAATTCAACAGAGCTGCTGTCGCTACTTAATTTTATATTAAAGCTTCCGCTTCCCAGGCTTATTGTATCATTAAAAACAAGAATTAAAGTATCGGTTATGCCTACAGTAGTAGAACCATTCTGAGGTGAATATGCCGTTACTTTTGGTGTGGTATTTGTTGTGAAATGCCAGTCTGTGGCATTATTAATACCAAGATAATCGGCACCGGTATTTGCAGATTTAACAAAAGCAGAGTCAATATTTATAAAGTATTGTGTTTCATATTGTAAAGGAGCGTGAGCAACATACAGCATCGTGTCATTTACAATGCTGATGTTGGTTGAGGTAACATCTAGTAATTCAACAGAACTACTGTCGCTACTTAATTTTATATTAAAGCTTCCGTTTCCCAGGCTTATTGTATCATTAAAAACAAGAATTAAAGTATCGGTTATGCCCACAGTAGTAGAACCATTCTGAGGTGAATATGCCGTTACTTTTGGTGTTGTCATAGTTGTAAATGTCCATTCCGTAGCATTGGAAATACCATTGAAATCCGCTCCTGATGAAACGGACTTTACAAAACCCGTATCTATATTTACAAAATAGCTTGTCTCATATTGCAGGGCAGGATGAGTTATCTGAACAATCGTGTCATTAATAATTGATATGTGGCTGTCTGTTGATGAATATGAAAATACAACAGAACTGTCACTGCTGAGTTTTAAGTTAATATAACCTGTTCCAGCTTCTATGGCTTCATTGAAAGTTGCATATAAAGTATCGGTAACGAATACATTATCACTTCCGGTAACAGGATCATAGTTTGTAATTACAGGAGGTGGCGGGGGAGATGCAGCTTTAAACCTCCAGTTGTTCGTATCACTA
>JAADEM010000132.1 GCA_013153405.1 Chlorobiota bacterium | reverse complement strand
TTATATGTTGTTTTAATTACAATCTCTAGATTTTCTTACCACTTAACTTCTACATTAAAATAAATAAAATCTGTATTTGCATTTCCTTTTCCATCCGGAGTATGATGCTGATAGTTTAACGAAGTAGTAAGATGTTTCGGAACAATAACATATTCAATTCCGGTATATGAATACAGTCCGTCACGCTTTTCCCACTTTGAAATATAGTCTTCGGCATTTTCATATTCTGATGAAAGATTATCAAAATCGGACCATACTCCATCAATACGCATCCATAATCCAAGTTTATCAGTAAAATTATACTGACTGAACAGTGAGTAACCCGAACGAACATGGCCGTCTGTATAAATATAATTGTGCTGATAAGTATATTCGGCACCAAAAGTAAACCTGTCGAGTTTAAGTCCGGCAAGACCGGTAAACGAAGCAAGATGAAGGCTGTCGGTGGAATAATCGCCGAAAGCACGTAAGATAACTCTTCTATCAAACAGATATGACGTTACACCTAATCCGGTTCTGAAAGCATTATCAGCATCAAACTGCTTATATCCCTGTCCGTTAAAAAAACTGAAATCAAAATCAAAATTATCAGTACGGTAAACAAATGCTACACCAATATCTGCACTGAAATTAAACTTCTGGTAATCGGGCATAGTAGGCATAACATATCTCTTTCCCCACAAATTCTCTTCCACTTTAAACTGATATGTATCCTGCAAACCGAATCCAACCATTAACTTTTCTGTTTTATAGTAAACGGCAGCAGTTTTAAAAAAAACATATTGATTGTTAATTTCCGGAGTAATAAATTCAGCACCTCCGACATCAACTCTTATTTTAGCAAAAAAATCTTTTGCAAACTCAACTCCATAACCGAAATATGCCCTTTTTAGCTCAAAATTTTTGGTGTCATCACCTTTGTTTAAGCAATAATTAAAATCAGTAAAAATCTTTCCTTCAACTTTGCCTTTCATGATAAACTCCTGAGAATTATCTCCATCCTGCGCATAAACCCTACCGATAAAAACTGATAATAAAAAAATCACAGTACGTACAGTAAGCTTCGATATTTCCATGTTAAAATTTAATTAATTATTTTCAACTTTAATTTAAGAACTTTCCGGAATATAACTTACACTCCGGGAAGTATGAATAATTTAATTTTCAATATCCTTTTCATCAGATTTATAATCAACAAAATCACGCTGGGCTTTCAGTAAATTAACCAAATGCAGCAACAGATTCTGTGTTTCATGCAGAATATTAAGATACAACAAACTTCCTTTTGTTCCGGCCTTTTCCTTTTTAATTCGTTTAAGTTGCTCCTTTCTGTATTTTCTCAGGTCATCAACAAGCTCCGAAGCCTTTGCCAATAACCCGTCAAGTTCACCAAAGGCCGATTTTTCAATCATCTCCACACTTTCATTTATTATAGATGTAAGTTTAGCTCTTATCTCTTTCAATTCCTTAAACTGCTCTTTGGTAAATATCTTATGATTATTATCTACATGCTCAAAACAAGGCTTTGTGATGTAGGTAAGACAATGGGCTGTTTCCCTAAGGTAATCAACAACCTGAACATAATACAGGCTTGAATCAATCTCCTCTTCCTGAAGCTTCTTTACTGTAGAAAAGATATTATTTTTAAGTTTCTTCGTTTTTTTATTTATTACTTCAACCTCTTTGGTAATATCCTTCAGTTGTTTCCGGTCTTCACGTTCAAAAGCATCAAGCGATTTATTATAAACATCGGCAACTTCTTTAATTATAGCTGAAACACTTAGCTTACATTTATTCAGAACAGTTGATGATAATAGTTCACCATCGATCTCCTCTATTTCAAGTTCACTTATCTCTGTTTCCTGACCTTTCTTCTTGTCAAAACGCGTATGCGATCTGTAAATAAAATATCCGGCAGCAAACAACAGAACAACAACAGCGGCAATACCTCCGAAATAAATCACATTTGCCACAATAAAAGCAACCGTAAAGGCCGAAAAAGCAGTAAGAAACCATCCGCCAATAACAGAAAGCACACCGGTAATTCGATAAACAGCACTTTCACGTCCCCATGCACGATCGGTCAGGGAACTCCCCATTGCCACCATGAAAGTCACATATGTTGTAGACAATGGAAGCTTGTAATTTGTGGCTATAGATATTAGAATACTGGCAACAACAAGATTCACTGATGCTCTAATCATATCAAATGCCGGAGCATCCTTTCCAAGTTTTTCTCTTTTTTCTTCATATGCTGTTGAATCAAACTGTTTATTCATCCAGATTCTAAGCCGGGCCGGCATGAATTTAGTTACTGTATGAGAAGTGTTGATGGCACCTCGCACAAGGGAACGGGCAAAGAAAGAAGAACCAAATCTCTCATCTCCCTCCTGCTGACGGCTTAAATCGAGCGATGTTTGTACTACGGTTTTTGCCTTCTTCGAAGTCCATAATGTTATTACCATAATAGTTCCGGCAATAACCAGCAGGTATGTTTCTGTCTTGATTTTGCCTGCCAGACCAGTCATGAGAAACGTATCAGGAGTAGCACCCGGAGTATTAATAAATAATTTAAATGACTCAAAACCGGCCAGAGGAACACCAATAAAGTTTACCAGGTCGTTTCCTGCAAATGCCATAGCCAGAGCAAAAGTACCCACAAGTACAATAAGCTTAAGAATATCCAGCTTAAAAAAGGTTCTCAGCAATGATAACAATAATGTCCAGCCTAAGAAACTATAGATAAGAATTGTATTACCGTTTTCATGTATCCATCGTTTGGTATCATCATCCATAAACGAAGCACTTTTAGCTCCTTTCACAAGAATAAAATAGGTAATTGCAGATATTGCAATTCCCCCCCAAACAGCTCCCAGATATTTCATTCTGTGGGAATAGTCAAACGAAAAGAAAAGACGCGTTATAAACTGTATTACAGCACCTGCTATAAATGAAACAACCACCGACAGTAATATTCCCGAAATTATCGCAAGTGCTTTGGCTGAATTTATATACTCGCTAACCGGCAAATCCGGATTGTGAGATGCTTTAATAATTGCAACTGCAGTGGCAGCTCCAAGAAGTTCAAACACTATCGATACTGTAGTGGATGTTGGCAGTCCAATAGTATTAAAAACATCCAAAAGGATGATATCGGTAAGCATCACTGCCATAAATATTATCATTATATCGGAAAAGTAGAAGAACTGAGGATTAAATATTCCCTTTCGTGCAACCTCCATCATTCCGGTTGAAAATGTTGCTCCAACAAAAATACCTGCTGCTGCCACTATCATTATTATACGATACGGTGCAGCTTTGGCACCTATGGCTGAGTTCAGGAAGTTTACTGCATCATTACTTACTCCTACCACAAGATCGGAAACAGCAAGAATAAATAATATTACTACAAATGCTAAATAGATGTTTTCCATGATTCTAATATTTGATTAACTGCAGACAAACATATTCAATATTTAAAGCAGGGATGTTTATTTTATCTTAAGCGTTTGTTAAGAAATTGTTAAGCAACCAAAATAAGTTCCAAAAATTAATAATTACACAGCTTATCCGATTATTAGCACCTTGTTTGATACTATAATTTAAAAGGTTTCATTATTTTTGAGCCTTATTATTCTTTGTTAAATCGGAAGAATGTTAATGGGATATAGTAATAATCCCGGTTACAGGATTAGGAAATGGATCTTCATTATATACTTGATGGTGTCATAATCGGCTTTTCTGCATCTGTTCCTCTGGGACCTATAGGTGTGTTATGTGTTCAGAGAACTCTGAATAAAGGACGCTTGTCGGGTTTTATTTCCGGACTGGGAGCTGCATTATCAGACACTATTTATGCTGTGATTGCGGCATACAGTCTCTCGTTTATTGTTGTTTTTGTGGAGTCTCAGCTTATGACAATAAAAATATTCGGGGCTCTGGTTTTAATAGGTCTTGGATTAAAGATTTTCTACTCAAACCCTGCTGCCCAGCTAAGACGACAGAAAAACAAAAGTCGTAACCTGTTTCAGGATTTCATATCAACATTTTTGCTAACAATCACAAATCCTCTGGCAATCTTTTTATTTTTTGGTTTTTTTGCAGGACTTGGAGTTGTTCCGAGTGAACGCGACTGGCTGGGTCAACTAATTTTAATAGGAGGTGTTTTTACAGGTGCTGCATTATGGTGGTTTATACTTACCAGCCTGGTGAACCTTTTCAAAGCCAAAATAAACATCAGACGACTTTGGTGGATAAATAAAATTGCAGGGGCTTCAATTATTGTTTTTGTTATTATCGCCTTTATAGTGTCTATCTCAGCAGGATATTAGTTGGTTTGTAGGTTGATAGGTTAGTTGGTTAGTTAGTTAGTTGGTTGATGAAACCAAGAACCCCGCTTGCATCGGACAGGCAAGAACCAAGAACCAAAAACTAACCACCAAAATACGGTTCCAGAATCTGTTTAATAAAATCCGGTATTCTTACGGGGCGGTTTGTCTCAGCATTTATGAAAGCCTGTACACTGTATCCTGAATTTATCAATAGCCCGCTATTATTATATATCTCATAATCGAACCTGATTCTCGCTGCCGGCATCTGCTTAAGCATGGTTACAATAGTAAGCTCATCATCGTAATATGCAGGAACATGAAATTTAACATACAAATCGGACAGCGGAATTAGTATTCCTTCTTCTTCCATTTGTTTATACGGAAACCCCAGCTCCCTGAACATCATAGTCCGGCCTATTTCGTAATAAGAAGGATAAACAGCGTTGTTCACTATTCCCATTCTGTCTGTTTCACCGTATCTGACCCTTACTTTTGTTTCGTTTCGTACCATTTTACTTTATGGGTGAATCAGGCTCTTTTGCCATATGGTTATACGAAAGTTTATCGAGCAAACCCGGAACCATTTTTTTCAGGAACACAGTTAGTTTACCTTCCATAAAGGTAAGAATAAGAGTACGCTTGCGTTTTTTCACGGCTTTTACAACATGCCTGGCAACCTCTTCCGCACTCATCATCTTTTCCTCCTTGCGCGGAGTCTCACCTTGCTGTTTCCCATCTGCAGTAAGCGCAGCTTTACGTACATTCGATGCAGTAAAACCCGGAGCTGCAATTAAAACATGAAGCCCTGTTTTCAGGTTTTCCACCCGTAATGTCTCAAGAAAACCATGCATGGCAAATTTTGAGGCAGAGTAACCCGACCGTCCGGGAAGACCTATAAATCCGGCAATACTTGAAATTCCAACAACCGATCCTTTATTTTCGAGCAATGACGGAAGTGCGTATTTCGTACAGTAAACAGTTCCCCAGAAATTCACATCCATAAGTTTTTTCAAAACATCCAGTTCAACATCTTTAAAGGCCGCCCGCATCGATATACCTGCATTATTTATAAGAATATCAATCCGGCCAAAGGCTTTCAGTGTTTCATCAACCAGATTCTTGCAATCATCTTCCCGGCTAACATCCGTTTTTACAGCTATAGCATTTACACCCTGCTTTCTGAACTCCTCCACCATTTCCTCAAGTTTGTCAATGCTTCTTGCCGCAAGTGAAACATTGAGGCCTTCTCGGGCATACTCTTTTGCTAATGCAAGACCAATTCCTGAAGAAGCTCCTGTTATTATTACTACTTTTTTATTGCTCATTCATTTATTTTTATTAAAAACAATAGTATTCGTACTCTTTACTCACAAAAGTAACATTTTTAAATATTTTTAATTCGATTTTTTATGCCGCTATTGAAAAACTGCTTTTCTTTGCACCTCAATTACTAATACGCAAAAAATGGAAATCAACAGAAATAAATTCGTCACACTGTCATACGAATTAAGAATTAATGATCAGGAAGGAGAACTGATCGAAAAAACCGATGATAACAATCCGTTGGCATTTGTTTTCGGAGCTGGTAAAATGCTTCAAATGTTTGAAAACAAACTTGAAGGATTGAAAAAAGGAGACACATTTAACTTTGAACTAAAACCCGAAGAAGCATACGGTGAGGTAAATCCGCAGGCTATTGTTGATCTCCCTAAAAATCTTTTCGAAGTAAACGGTGAAATTGACGAATCGATGCTGACACCTGGAAATCAGGTTCCCATGATGGATGCTCAGGGAAACCGTTTAAATGGTATTGTTCTGGAAGTAACTGACGATACGGTTAAAATGGACTTTAACCATCCGCTTGCCGGCGATACTCTTTTCTTCAGCGGATCGGTAATTGATATACGTGAAGCAACCGATGATGAATTAATTGAAGCTGCCGGAGTTCATGACGGCTGCAGTTCGGGAAGCTGCGGAACTTGTGACACAGGTTGCTAAATCATATTTAAACAATCAAAGAACTGTCTAAGACATTGTCATTCCGGGAATTCACCCCAACTTTTGGAGTATAATAATAAAATGACGGAATATCAATATCTTTGCAAAGAACAGAAGCGAAAAAAACCGTCCAGCAGCCTTGCAGGACACGCTCCTGGTAGTTATGTTGTTATATATGGTCATTGATAAAAAAGATTCCGGACTATATTGGGCCAGGCAGATACTGATACTGGTAATAACCGGAACATGCTTTTCCTTTTTATAAACTCTATTTATATAATTGCCCTGGCAGTTTTTTAATTAAACTTATTTCCTGCCAACCGATAAATTATATTTTAAGAACAGCTCCATGTATTCAGAAGCATCGGCTCTTGCATTTAACCGTCCTCCAATACCAAAATCCTTTATGTTGAAAACTATCCCCAACTGCTCATACAGATGAACATCGAATCCCGACAATGTAGTATTCCACGGTAACAGTGCGTTATTTTTATTTACCAGATAACCAATATTCAGCATGATACTCATTTTACCGAAAATAAAGTCATTGCCCCCCATTACAATGTAGTTAACATGATCATGATACTCACGGGAGTGACTTTTATAATCAGTAATTCTCAAACCAAACCTTGGTTTAAAGAATTTGTATCTTCTTGCCAGAAACAAAGCTCCGCTGAATATAGCAGCATTCTTTTCGAACAGAAAATCGGTAGTATTGTACAAAAGATATTTTGGTCCGACACCAAACTCAAACTCAACATTAAACGGATACTTTTTAAATATCAAATCTTTTTTTGTTTTAACCTTTTCATCTTTTTTTATATCCCTGAACCGATATTCCACACCAAATACACCTGACAAGGTATTAAGTCCGTTATTTGGAAGCTTAACCGATGCGTTTGAATTATGGGCAATATTAAATCCAGTATAAAAATTAAATCTGTTGGTATGATAAAGCAGCTTTGCCGAGATAACAAACAGCCAGTCCAGTTTCGTAGCAAGATATTCATTCTCTGACAAAAAAGGCACATCAACAGAACTAAAATATGACAACCCGGCTCCAACCAATGTTTCATATGATAACCTTGTATTTCCTTTAAATATCACAGCAGGATATGCCGAATATGAACTCGTACTGTATCCTCCTGATGAATAATCTGTATAACTGAAAAAGTACCCTATCCTGGGATGACCGTAAAACACCATCCAGTCATTGTTTTTTTCTTTGTGTTCGAGCAAAGAAAATGTCAGATTGTATAATCTGATATCATCTTTGTAATGCAGATTTCTTCCATAACCTGTGGTCAGATTTGCCGAAGCTACCTGAGCCCCGGCATTAATCCCGTATAAAAGCAGTAAAATAAAAAATAGTAATCTCATTAAGGCTATACTAAAAGAAGGCCGCAAATAATAAAATTTATCCGGTTACAACAAGAATTTAATCAATTATAAAATCAATACAATCAAAACTATCAGGTTCAATCCTTTTTATTCTCATCCTCTTTTTTTAAAACAAAAGTGGTTATTCGTCCTTTTCTTTCACCACCTTTGAATGCTGCTGCTTTCAGAACATTATCTTTCGTAATCTTCAGTGGAGTATTGTATACAGGAGAAGAAGCAACCGGTTCTGTTCCGTCAAGTGTATAATGAATCGGAAGGCCGCCCCTCTCAGTAGAAAGAGCCAGTTCTCCATTGCCAAGTACTTCAACATTCACATTGTACATGCTCGGAGCATAACCAATTCCCATATTTTTGAGACGTGTCAGATTATATTCCAGACGAGGAACAAATTCATTCCAGTGCCTCATATCTTTCGGGGTCCAGCCCACTTCGGCAACTGCCAGCAGACGGGGGAACAACATATAGTTAAAAGCAACTTCATCACGAATGAACTCTCCCCAAAGATTACCCTGAACACCAAGGATATGCTTCTGCTCCTCCTTTGTTAAGGCATCGGGCAACGGAGCATATGAATAGGCTTTTGTTATCAACAGGCGTGAATAACCGTACGACGGCTCAAGCTCAGGATTTCCCTGCTTAAGGTCAAGATAGCAGTAATGATTAGGCGACATAACCACATCGTGTCCCATCCTGGCCGAAGCAATTCCGCCTTTCTCACCTCTCCACGACATCACGGTGGCATTGGGCGCCAGACCGCCTTCTAGTATCTCGTCCCAACCGATAAGAACCTTTCCGTGCTTATTCACTATCTTCTCCATCCGTCTGATAAAATAGCTTTGCAGTTCGTGTTCATCTTTCAAACCCTCTTCTTTTATCCTTCGCTGACAATCCGGACATTTTTCCCATTGCGATTTGTTACACTCATCGCCTCCGATATGAAAATACTTACCGGGGAACAGAGGAATAACCTCATCCAGCACTCCTTCAAGAAACTCAAATGTCCTCTCCTTGCCGGGACAAACAGTGTTATCTTTTTTCACACCGCCGGTTGCAACATAGTACTGTCTGCCGTCGCACGATACCTCAGGATACGAAGCAATGATGGCCTGTGAATGACCGGGAACATCGATCTCCGGCAGGATGGTAATGAACCTGTCGGCAGCATACTTCACCAGGTCTTTTATCTGCTCCTGAGTATAAAATCCGCCGTAAGTGGCAGTATCGCCCGGTTTTTGATCAGGTCTCTCCCACCAGCCCATATCGTTGTAATCAACACGCCACGCTCCTATTTCCGTAAGCTTTGGATATTTCTTCACCTCTATTCTCCATCCCTGATCATCGGTGAGATGAAGATGGTAAACATTCATCTTGTATCTCGCAAGATAATCGATATTCTTTTTTACAAGCTCTATCGGATGAAAATGGCGGCTCACGTCAAACAGCTGTCCACGCCAATGAAATTGCGGCTTGTCGAATATCTCTACAGCAGGTATATTCCACTCATCAGCAATAAAGGTTGTATCCTCCAGTTCCGGAGGAAAAAGCTGACGCAGAGTCTGCATTGCATAAAAGGCCCCTGCAGGTGTGGCGGCCTCAATACGTATTTTATCCTGTGTAACTTTCAGGGAGTAACCTTCTGTACCATATCTAGCTGTATCAGTATTCAGTGAAACAATTATACATTCATCTCCTTTCGCATTTTTATTATATTCAGGCTTAAGCTGAAATGAAGATGATCTGTTAATATATCCGGCAAATATCACAGCTGCTTTCTTCAACTGCTCATTGTCCGATGTAAGATAAAAACGTGTATCATCTTCTAATTCATAAGAACCATCTTTCCTTTGAACAGAGAGAGGTTCTGGAATAAGATTTACCTCCCCCACAGGAGCCTCTTTTTCAAATATCTCATCACAGCCAATAAAAACAAAACCTGACAGAAAAGTAAAAACGGCAAAAAGTTTAAAAATATTTTTCATCTCTATTTTGTATTAATTATTAATTGCATGATCATCTGTTCTGCAAATTGAATATTCCAATGCTTTTCCTGAAAGAAAAGCAAACAATCCACTACTTTCAGGGCCGGAGTAAAGTAATTGATTGCGAACATAATCTTTAATTTTAAATAATCATATACATTAAGGAATTATTGTCTTCACCAACAATCCCGTTAAAACTGCCACAATAAAACTAATCAACGTACCGATAAGAACATACTCGGTTTTTTTACGGGCATTCTCTTCACCGTCTTTTGTGATACGCAGAATTGATTTACCTGCAATCAGAAATCCGATAACGGAATATTGTCCGAGTAAAACAAAAATAAAAACAAGTATACGTTCTGTTACCCCTATGTACATCCCTGCCCGTTTCAGACTGTCATCGGAAGATATTTCCCTGCTGAGAGGATCGGTAATTTTCCCGATAATTACCCCTGCCGGTTGTGTGATAAAAATAAATGCAGTTATAACTGCCAATACAGAACCGTTGTTTAAAATATTTTCCAATACCTGTATTACATCATAAAAGCCATCTGTGAGAAGAAGCCATAGAAATAAAAATATGAGCAGATGCAGCAACTGGTCCCAAAAGAATAGTTTGCGGGATGATGATTCTCCCTGTTTACGTACCTGAACTATTTTCCAATAATCGATAATTGCGTGGGTTACCATAATTATAACTGCCGCCCAAACGCCAATGATGCCCCAAAGCAAAATAAAAGTTGTTGCCCCGGCTATCAGAATATGAAACCAGAAATATCTGCCCCGTATTCCATATTTGTTTTTCTTTTCCACCCAATTGTCGGGCTGAAAAACAAAATCGGTAAGGATGTGTGCAAGCAAAAGCCGTATCAGAATTGCCCCGTCCATTATTTATTCAGTTTATCAATCAGATCTTCATATCGTTTCAGCATAGCATTCACAGCATTCCACCCGGCTGATTTCTTCCTCTGGTTCACTGCCGATTGAGAAATGCCAAGTCGCAAAGCAGTCTGTTTTTCATCAAACCCCGACAGGGTCAGGTACAACACATCGGCAGAGGTTACCTTCCAGTTATTCATTATCACCTCAAGCAACCGGAACTCTGTATCCAGCTCCATGTTCACCTCTTCATCGATCGTTTTAGCAGCTATCACCCTTTTCTGTTTTTTCATTGAGTCAAGCAGACGGCCGGAAAACAGGTATGCCTCACCAAACGATTGCCCTACGGTATCCCTCTCTGATATCACCTCGCCCACTCCTATTGCTATTCTCACGTTAACCGGGCTTTTCCGCTTCTTACCCTGACCAAAAGATATTCTGTTGATCGCTGTTTTCAACATCAACGCTACACGTAACGAATCACGCGCATCGCTTACCTCGCCCTGAATACTGTCGCCCCTGCGAACAGAGAATCCTTCAAACACATTACTTCTGACAGATTTTAACTCACCGAACAAACCATGAAGCACCTTTAACACCTCATCGGCTTTTGCAGAGTCAAGACCGGAATAATCAATGATATCTGCCGTAATTACTGCTTTCATTCCCTAACGATTAATTTACAAACTATTGACTTAAACGACAAACTATAAGGAGATAAACTTATTCAAACCATCAATAAGGCTACAACCTTATTTTAAATCTTTATAAGTCTCTTGCCTTATACTTTACAAATATAAGGTATTTATCTTATATTTCTAAATTAATACCAAATAAAAGGATGTCCAAAAAGTCGTCATTCCGAATGAAATGAAGGAATCTCTAAATTCACAAGCATTAATAATCAAGAGATTGCTTCGTCGTTCCTCCTCGCAATGACGTCTGTTTTTTACTTTTTGGACATCCTCTATTTTACCTAAATATCAATATCTTTACCCAATGAAACTCTCACTGGCTCCCATACAAAGCTACACCACCGTTTTTTACCGGTATGCCCACCGTGTAACATTCAACACCTTTGACAAATATTTCACTCCTTTTTTCGAAGACGATAAACAGGGCGGTTGGGAGCCTGTTCTTCAACCCGAGCTTGACACTAAGATTAACGATACATCAATCCTCATTCCTCAAATAGCTGCCAACGAACCGGAATTCCTGATACGTTCAGCTGAAAAATTTGCAGAATTAGGCTACAAAGAAATAAATCTGAATATGGGCTGCCCCTTCCCTATGCTGGTCAAACGACAAAAAGGTGCCGGACTGGTGGCTGAGCCAAAGCTCCTGGAAAACATTTTGAACAACTTTTTCAAAAAAACACCTGACGTAAAACTATCTGTTAAAATACGCCTTGGTGTTAATTCTCCCGATGAATGGCAAAACATCATCCCTGTGCTGAATGATTATCCGCTCACAGAGGTCATTGTTCATCCCCGCACTGCAAAGCAAAAATACAGCGGCGAGGTAAATTGGGATGAATTTGAAAAGATCATTGCAGTCTGTAAACACCCGGTTACAGCCAACGGTGACATTAACAGCAAAGAAACTTACCTTGATCTGCAAAACCGGTTCCCCGGTGTTTCCTCGTGGATGACAGGCCGCGGAACTCTAATCAATCCTTTCCTACCGGGTGAGATAAAAGGAATAAACTACAGTTCACAGGATAAAAAAGAACTGTTCATTAAGTTTCACGACACGTACCTGACCATTGTGAAACAGCATTACCCGGTATGGAACCACGCTTTCAACCACATCCGTAACTTCTGGTACTACCCTTTGCAGAATATTGAGAACGGTAAACGACTTTTTAAAAAGCTGAAAAAACATTTAATAGAAAATGAGTATAGTAAGTGGGTTAATAAAGTAATGAACGTTACACAGCATCAAGATTAAAAAAGAAAGTCTTATTTTTACGGTACTTTCAACTTTACAAACTTTTAACGTTATACTAAACTATGAGCTTCAACTGGAAAAAATTACAAAACGGATCAGACATCAGAGGAGTAGCCATCGATGGAGTACAGGGAGAACCTGTAAACCTGTTTCCCGAAACAGTTTCAACACTGGGACAGGTATTTGTTCAATGGCTGAAAAAACGATTGAATAAAGAAAATATAACAATTGCAGTTGGTACCGACTCCCGGCTATCGGGACCGGAGTTGAAGAAAGCACTTCTTGAAGGCATTACAAACACCGGAGCCGGAGCTTTAGATTGCGGTATGGCCTCTACACCTGCAATGTTCATGACAACCATAACACCGCCTTTCAATGCCGACGGTGCCATTATGCTTACCGCCTCACACCTACCATACAATCGTAACGGTATGAAGTTCTTCACAAAAGACGGCGGTTTGGAGAAAAGCGACATCACCGAACTTCTTGAAATGGCTGAAAAACACACTCCGGTAAAAGCAGAGAAAAATGGCAAAATTGAAGAGGTTGATTTCATTTCAGTTTACTCTGAGATTCTTGCTGACAAAATAAAAAAGGCAGTCAATGCCGAAGATTTTGACCACCCGTTGAAAGGGTTCCGTATTGTTGTTGATGCCGGCAACGGAGCAGGAGGTTTTTATGCCACAAAAGTCCTTGCAAAACTGGGAGCCTACACACAAGACAGCCAGTTCCTTGAACCTGACGGCACATTCCCTAACCATATCCCAAACCCCGAGAACAGCGAAGCAATGGCCTCGATATGCTCAGCTGTAAAAGAGCATAAAGCAGATCTCGGAATAATCTTCGACACCGACGTAGACCGTGCAGCTGTGGTTGATAGCAAAGGAAATGCCATAAGCCGTAACGAACTTGTAGCTCTGAGTGCAGCTATAGTACTTGATGAGAATCCGGGAACAACCATTGTTACCGACTCCATCACTTCCGACGGCCTCACCTGGTTCATTAATGAACATCTGGGAGGAAAGCATCACCGTTTCAAACGTGGATACAAGAATGTGATAAACGAAGCCATACGGCTGAATAATGAAGGAGAAGAGTGTCACCTTGCCATCGAAACATCAGGTCACGCAGCAATGAAAGAAAACTTCTTCCTTGATGATGGCGCTTACCTTGCAACCAAGATAGTCATAAAGATGGCTCAGCTCAGAAAGGTTCACCGCACACTCGAAAGTCTGATAGACGACCTGCCCAGACCTGCAGAAAGCAAAGAGTATAGATTGAAGATACTAGAAGAGGATTTCAAGACTGCAGGTGAAAGAGTAATAACAGAGCTTGAGGAATTTGCAAAAAAAACCGAAGGATGGGAAATAGTGCAGCCAAACTACGAAGGCATTCGTATTTCCTGTACTAATGAAAGCGAAAAGGGCTGGTTCCTGATGCGCCTCTCCCTTCACGACCCTGTAATCCCCATAAATATTGAATCTGACATAGAGGGCGGTGTTAATAATATCGCAAGTAAGCTCATTGAGTTTTTGAAGGATAAGTCGTACCTTGATATAAGTCCGTTCTTAAATTAAACAGACCTGTGATATTACGCTACTCTGTACCTGCTTGCGGAACACACCACTCTTCCTATAAATATTAACGGTGCTACGCACCTTAAAATAAAAGCAACAGAGTTGCGATAATATTTGTAGGATCTCAAAAATAAATACATGAGGTACAGAAGAACACTGAAATATAAAATATAATAGCCATGAGAATAGACAGAGACAATGCAATAGGAGTAGTTATCGACATCCAGGAAAGACTGTTGCCTCATATGTATGAAAAGGATGAAGTGGTAAAAAACACAAACATCCTGATACAAGGGTTGAAGCAACTTGATATTCCTGTTATGGTAACCGAGCAGTACCGAAAAGGACTTGGAGAAACAGTAGAGGAAATCGCCAAACAGATAGAAGAGTTCCCGCATTACGAAAAGATCACATTCAGCTGCTGCGATGACCCGAAATTTGTTGAAAATATCGAGCTATCAACCAAACGTTCTGTAATTATCGCAGGCATCGAATCACATGTTTGTGTGCTTCAGACTGCAATTGATTTAAAACACCGGGGGTTTATCCCATATGTGGTAACAAACTGTACCAGTTCCCGAAAACCGGAAGATAAGAAAACAGCACTGATACGCATGCAACAGGAGGGCATCTTCCTGACAACATATGAAGCAATACTTTTCGAACTTGCCCGTAAAGCAGGAACAGATGAATTTAAAGCGATCAGCAGATTGGTGAAATAATTTAAATGAATAAACATTGTAGGGACACACGGCCGTGCGTCCCTACTATATGAATAAAATATTTATTATGACACGTATTTTCGGCCTTGGCGAAATAGTTTACGATGTATTGTTCAAAGAGATTCAGCCAATAGCGGCAAAGGCAGGCGGCAGTATGCTGAACTCATTGGTTTCGCTTGCCCGTGTAGGACAGGAAACATATATGATTTCAGAAACAGGCAATGACCTGGTATCTGAAGCAATAATTTCATTCCTTGAAGAAAACAAGGTAAACACCGAATACATAAACCGTTTGAACGGCAATTCAACAGTGGCCCTTGCATTCCTGAATGAAAAGAATGAAGCACAATACCAATTCTTTAAAGACGACTCTATTCAAAGGGCAATTTTCAATATCCCTGACTTCACCGAAAGCGACATTCTTCTATTCGGTTCATTTTATGGCATTAATCCTGAACTCAGACCAATCATTCTTAACATGGTGCAAAAAGCTAAAAATGCGGGAACAACAATTTATTATGATCCTAATTTCAGATCTGTTCACTTAAAGCATGGCAACAGAAAACAACTTGTAGAGGCAATTGAAGAGAACATGTCTTTAGCCGACATTGTACGAGGTAGCGATGAGGATTTCATGAATATTTACAATGAGACTGACCCCAAAAAAATTTATAAAAAAATGTCACAATTATGCCAGAACCTTGTAATTACTGCCAATGCTTCTCAGGTACATGCTTTCAGCCCCGGAAAACATGAAAAATATAGTGTTCCTGCCATAAAAACAGTAAGCACCATAGGGGCTGGTGATAATTTCAATGCCGGAGTGCTCTACGCACTGGCAAAACAGGGACTCAATAAAAAATACGGAAAACTTAATATTGAAGAATGGGAGCCGTTAATTAGAAATGGAATAAAATTCTCTTCAGCGGTTTGTCAAACTCTTGACAATTATGTTCCTGAAAATTTTAATGCTTAAACATACATATAAACATATCACTTTACCATAATTTCATCTACAAACAGCCAGGCATTTGTATTCTTTCTTATGTGCCAATCGGGCAATGTGCCACGATTTTTCCCTATAATGTGAATATATTCAGCGTTTTGCGCCGGAAACTTTGCCTCCACTTTCTTTATTATTGGTTTGTAATCCTTTATTGTTTTGTACTTTTCATCAAACACTGTTTTATAATTCCTGCCATCTTCCGATATCATAATTTTCACCTCTAAAGGAAGCATTACCGATGTGGCTGCCAGATGCTGGAAGAAATCGAGTGCTACATAACTAATATCTCTTGGTTCGCCAAGGTCGATTACCACATCAAAATCGTTTTTCTCAAATCCCTGCCAGTGCCCGTCATCTCCGCGCATACCTGCATATTTTTTATCACACAAGGCTTTGTCTCCTCCACCACTGTATGAACTGCTATAGGGATATTTGTACTCGATACTGCATTTATCTGAAGGTGCAACAGTATATTGCTGTATAAGAGGGTAACCGGCCTGAACTCCCCTTCGGAAACAGACAGCATACAGATCGATTGGTTTTGTAAACTCCACAGGACCTGTGTACAGTGTGGAGTTAATATCAGGTTTAGTACCATCAAGTGTATAACGGATGTCGTAAAGCCCCAGTTCATTATGCAGTGTAAGCACAAACACCTTTTTCTCTTTGTCATACTTTACTTCCGCAACGGGAGTAAAAGCACTTTCGGCATAATTATATCCCAGTTCTCTAAACCTGTCAAGCTGAACATCAATATTTTTAATAAATTGTTTGCGGTCTTTTTTTGCAGGGTTTGTCCAGTCTACCTCAGCCAGAGCCGATAACCGTGGCAATGTCATATATTCGACATGTTTCCATGTTGCAATTTTCTCAGTCCATAGATTAGCCTGCCCGCCAAGGATATGTCTCCTTCCTTCAATATCAAGTCTTTTAGGAACAGGATAAAAATCATATACTTTCATCAGAGGATTGTTTCCGCCCCATGAATCGGGTTCAAAAACACTCAGTCCCTGGCTATGGTCAAAATAACATGGAGAACCTGGAGTCATTACCACATAATGACCTGTTCGCGCAGCTTCTATCCCACCTTTCATTCCACGCCACGACATTACTGCAGCACGGGGAGGCAGACCGCCTTCAAGAATCTCATCCCAGCCTATAAGTTTACGCCCGTTAGCATGAATAAACTTCTCCATTCTCGATATAAAATAGCTTTGAAGCTCCTCTCCGGTTTTAATACCCAGTTCCTGCATTCTTTTCCTGCATCGCGGACAATGCAACCAGTGACTTTTATTTACCTCGTCGCCACCTACGTGTATAAACTTCGACGGAAACATATCAAAAACTTCGTAAAGAACATCCTGCAAAAAATCGAAAGTCTGTTCATTCCCAGCACAATATACGCCCGAATTATGCTCACCAACACACTGAAGCTCTGGATAACACTGCAAAGCAGCTTCTGAATGCCCCGGCATCTCAATCTCAGGGATAACATCGATATAACGTTCGGCAGCATATTTCACTATCTCCTTGATATCTTCTTTTGTATAATAACCTCCGTAAGCTCCCCTGGGATCATCTTTGAAACAGGTTTCATACTGTTTCCATGGAGCATCCTTTGGTACTGGAACCCGCCATGCACCTTTTTCAGTTAGCAGCGGATATTTGTCTATTTGTATCCTCCACCCTATTCCGTCGGTAAGGTGCCAGTGAAATTTATTCATTTTATGCATTGCCAGTATATCGAGTAGCTTTTTTATGGAATCTTTGGGAAAGAAATGCCTTGACACATCAAGCATCATACCCCTCCATTCAAACTCAGGATAATCATTAATCTCCATACACTGCAGAACCGGTTTTTTGAAATAGCTCACAGGAGTCAATAACTGCTTAAGGGTCTGCATTCCATAAAAAACCCCTGCATCGTTGGGAGAAATAACCTTAACCTTTTTTCTGGATATTTGAAGTTGATAGAATCCTTTTCTAACCCCTTTTTTCTGCGACCTGATAAACATTATTGCATCACTGGCTTTGTTCTCAGTCATTTTCAATTCAAGACCATAATTTTTTTTGATAAAATCAATAAACTCTTTTGCTACTCTCATTGTGGCTGGGTTATGTGAAGCGTACACAAGAGTTGATGAATTTATTTCGAATACGCCATCTTTCTTTTCCACAGAGTTGGGTTGCGGAATAATCCCTACCTGAGGTGGTTTTGGAGATGAACATGAGAATAGAAAAATCACCGGTAAAAAAAATAATAATATTCGATTCATTATATTTAGTTTTAATATGTCATATGAGGTTTTGCTGTTTCATCTTTTATTTTTCTTCTTTTTCTTTTTATCCTTCTTTTTTGAACTCCAGACTGCCGCTCCTGTATAATTTATAAAGTCTTCCCGCTCGCTCCCAATCAAACATTTTTCATCTGCCATCAGTTTCTTCAAAGTATACGCTCTGGCATCCTTCACCATTTTTTTCTTTTTTTCCGGAGTCATAAGGTTTAAATCAACCGATTGAATCAATAATGAATCCGGCTGCTTAACAACCAAATCTCTGTTCCCGTTATTTTTACTCATTAAATACTGATTCAGCTTTTCAATGTTTTGTGCATATTCGTCCACCTGCAAACTATCAATAATTAATTCACTAATACTATCTCCATAAAACATCACCCTGTACCGGTCATTATTCTCCTTATATATTAAAGCATAATCAAATTTTCCTATTGCACTGTCCTGAAACAGATAAAAATCAAAAGCTTCACTCTGTGTTATTGTATCTCCGATAACTGGATGCAAAGAAATAATATGCTGGGAAAAACCTGGCCCCGAAAGGAATAGTGTAATTACCAATAAATACACTTTGTTGATTAAATGTCTCATCATTGTTGGTGTTAGGTTTATATTGGATTTGTTGTTATATAAAATTACGAAGTTTATTTTATTTTCAAACTAAAATACATTACACAAAAACAAAACAACACGCTCCGAAATATATTCCATTAACAAATCATATCTGAAAGTTAATCGTCCGGTATATTTTTTGTCAATTTTCTTTTGCAACCGATAAGTTCAGGTTACGGAAGCTTCAACAGTTATTTTTCAGTACTCATTGACGGGGGAGGTGTTCCGGTACCCCATTCTTTATTAGGATCCTGTCCCATGGTAAATTTCAAAACTCCTCCTTTCATAAGTTCATCCCAATAAATCCAGCTGTTTTTTATACTCTTCCCATTAAATTCTACCGACTGAACATATCTGTCGTCAGGTATATTTCCTATGGCTTCAATCACCAATTTTTTCCCTTTATAATATTTAGAATTAAGGATAATAGTCACTTTATTAAACATCGGACTACCAAGTTGCATTGCAGGTTTGGAAGAACTTAAGCCCTGAACATCGAAAAGCCCCATTGAGTTTAGCACAAACCAGGCTCCGAGTTGCCCCTGATCCTCATCCTGTCCAATACCATATCCATGGAGAGGTTCCGTTCCATAAAACACATTGCAGATTTCACGTGTCCATTTTTGGGTAAGCCAAGGCATACCTGAGTAATTAAACAACCATGACTGATGCAGACATGGCTGATTTCCCTGATTATATAATTTATCAACACCAGAAAAGCTATGTATTGTCTCCGATCCTCCTCCAAACATACTCTTTCGCGATTTCTCAAACATATACTTCAACCTCTTATTGAACTCATCTACGCCCATCAGTTCGATAAGTCCTGCAACATCATGAGGAACATACCAGGTAAACTGATATGCATTACCTTCCTGAAAACCGTCCCATCCTCGCATTGGATCAAAATCTTTAATAAACTGACCGTTCTCTAATTTTGGTCTTATGAATTTTGTTTCCGGATCAAAAATGTTTCTATAATAATCCGCCTGCCTGAACAACCTTCCGGCAGTTACTGTATCTCCCATGCTATTTGCCATATTAGCAACCGCATATGAGCTGAAACAATATTCCAGAGTGTGTGATGCCCCGAAATTAAACACCCATCCGTTTGAGATAGTCGTATCTTTGTAAGGAACATAACCAAGATCAATAAAATAGTGAAGATCATATTTTCCGTTACCAAGATTACGACCCTTGGCATCAAGTTCATTTTTAACTGCTGCTTTATAACCTTTTTTAATATCGAAATCACGAATTCCGGCGTTGTATGCCGAAGCAATGAGCAGTCCCTGAAAGTTTGTTTGTACTCCGTTAGTATATGTACCGGTTGCCTCTCCGTCGTGAAGCCAGCCCCGATGAGAATAAAAATCAATATTTGACTGTATATATTCTTTAAAATATTCAGGATATGCCAAAGCCCAAACCTGGCTAAGATTCCAGAATCCACCCCACATTCCGTCGGTATTGAAATGGTGATGTTTAGGGTTTCCATTCTCATCAAGAGGTATTTGACCGGCCTTTCCATCAATAAGCGGATACTGCCCGTTCACATCACTGGATATCCCCCTTCCCAGAAGAGCATGATACAATCCTGTATAAAACTTAACCTTGTCTTGTTCCCGACCTCCTTCGACCACAATTCTGTTAAGATATCCATTCCATAAATTACGGGCATCAGTGTGAACCTCATCAAAACTTTTTCCTTTTGACTCTGTTTCCAGGTTCAGCCGCGCATTCTCAATAGAAGTATAACTTACACCTGTTTGTATTTCCAGCACTTCATCTTTTTTCATGTTAAAAGTAAGGTATAATCCGTTTTCGGTTCCTTTTGTCTGTTTCTCTCCGGCTTTCTGCTTATCATTCACAAATGAGCCGGTAGCTATTGGCTTTTTGCTTAATTTTGAAACAAAGTACATTCTTACCCTTTTGCCAGGATCACAAAACTTCACATACTCAGGATAAGTGATTACATAGCCCACTATCTCATTGCCATTAACCTTTGCATAAGCCTCTGTCACATCGCTGCTTTCTCCCTGTTTATGCCCTATGTCTATTATCAGATGTGCTTCTTTGGTTTCAGGGAAAGTATACCTGTGATAACCGACTCTGGTTGTTGCCGTCAGCTCTGCTTTAATTCCGTAATCTTTCAAAAAAACTGAATAATATCCAGGTTCCGAATGTTCTGTCGGTTTATCAAAACGTGAACGGTAACCAGCATCTGGGTCATCTAACGACCCCGGAACTGTTTTCACCTCCCCCACTGAAGGCATAAAAACAACACCTCCAACCTGAAACTCATGAAAATGGCCGAAACCTTCAATAGAAGTGTGCCTGTCGTCATAACCAACAGGCCCCCAGCTTCCGGCACTATTGTATGCATTTGTATGCGGAGCAAGCTTTACCATTCCGAAAGGAACAGCACCCGGTGTATAGAAAAACCAGCGTCCATGTACCGAACCAATCTGTGGATCAACATATTTTGTGAGATCTTTAATTTTAGGTTTGTTTCCCTGATTACAGGATAACAGAATCAACAGCAAGAGAGCAAACAGTGTTATATTCTTCATTTTGTTATGGTTTTAATTATCACCGTAAAAATACAATCCGGGCCCCATAAATACCTCTAAGTCAAAAGGCTATTTTCACATCATATGTTCAACAATGTCTTTTTATGTAAATCACCTTTATACCCAAAAATCATCAGAGCTGATAACCTGTCTATCATCCAATATCTGAATAATGTATATAAAAATATCCTGCCTCTTAGATTTTTCACATTTCTGTTTACGCTACAGTTTGCCACAAACTACTCCTAACTATATGCAGGCCTGTCTGACCGGATTAGTACTTATCTGACAAACCTTTATGACTGGCTTAGCCGGATGTATATTTCACTATAGCATAGCACCTTCTTACATAAGTAGGATTAAAGATACGAACATAGCTGTTTAAACTCAAACAAAAAAAGCCGCATAAAAACAAATAGTTTAGATGCGGCTTTAAAAATTATATTAAGCTATAAAAACTTACTTATTTTCCTTTATGGCTTCCATAATTTTTTGCTCCAGTTCTTCTGCCAGCTCCGGATTATCATTAAGCACTCCTTTTACCGACTCTCTGCCCTGACCGAGTTTAGTATCCCCATAACTAAACCAGGAACCACTCTTTTTAATAATCCCCAGGTCTACTCCAAGATCAATAATTTCTCCAACTTTTGAGATACCCTCACCGTAACGAATCTCAAATTCTGCTTTACGGAACGGAGGAGCGACTTTGTTTTTCACTACTTTAACCCTGGTCTGGCTTCCAACAACGTGTTCCCCGTCTTTAATCTGTGTAATTCTTCTTATATCGAGCCGTACTGATGCATAAAATTTCAATGCATTACCTCCTGTTGTTGTTTCAGGATTACCAAACATTACACCTATCTTTTCACGAAGCTGATTAATGAATATGCAAGTTGTATTTGTTTTACTTATACTTCCGGTTAATTTTCTCAAAGCCTGGCTCATTAAACGTGCCTGAAGCCCCATTTTCGAATCACCCATCTCTCCCTCAATCTCAGCTTTTGGAGTAAGAGCTGCCACAGAGTCAATTACAATTATATCAATAGCTGATGAACGTATAAGTTGATCTGCGATTTCAAGTGCCTGCTCTCCGTTATCCGGCTGTGAAATAAGAAGGTTCTCAACGTCCACTCCAAGTTTTTCGGCATAAAAACGGTCAAATGCATGCTCGGCATCAATAAAAGCAGCTATACCGCCTTCTTTCTGAGCCTCAGCAATAGCATGAATAGCAAGTGTTGTTTTACCTGATGATTCTGGTCCGTAAATCTCTATAATTCTTCCTCGCGGATAACCACCAACCCCTAGAGCGAGATCAAGTCCGATTGAGCCCGTAGGTATAACAGGTACATCTACAATGGCACTCTCACCCATTTTCATTATAGTACCTTTACCATACGACTTTTCAATTTTATCCATAGTAAGCTGAAGAGCTTTCAGCTTCTCTTTATTAATGTTTGATTCCTGCTTGTCTGCCATGAGTTTATTCTAATTTATATTTAATTCTTTGTATATCTGACTAGTATGATCTTTGGTTTTAACTTTTTCAATTATCTTCTCTATTTTACCATTTTCATCTATTATATAGGTTTTGCGTAAAACCCCCATATAAGTTCTTCCGTAATTCTTCTTCTCTCCCCAGGCATCATACATTTCCAGTATTTTCTTATCCGGATCCGAGATAAGATCAAACTTTAAACCGTGCTTATCAATAAATCTCTGATGTGACGCCTCACTGTCAGGACTCACACCCAAAACAACAAAACCTTTGTTCTGTAAATCTTCAAGGTTCTCATTCAGATTTTTTGCCTCTGCAGTACACCCCGGAGTATTATCTTTCGGATAAAAATACAACACCACTTTTTTTCCTTTGAAATCAGAAAGCCTTACGGTATCGCCTGTCTGTATTTTTGCGGTAAAATCAGGAGCGATATCTCCTTCCTTCAATTTTCCCATGATTTTAATTTTATTTAATTACAAATATACCGCTTTATCAACATTTTATCTGTTGTGATGTTCAAAAGTTTTAAACATTTTTTTAATGTGAACTGACAAATAAAAGATAAAAAAACTGCCTCTTTAACAGAGACAGTTTAATAATATATCAAAGATAATTGTTTATTATTTTTTCAGCGGAGGTACCGGATAATCTTTCATAATAGCAGCAACAGCTCTTTTTATTCTCTCTTCCCGGTTTTTCGTATTCTCATTTATAGTCTTCTTTCCTATACTTTGCCATATAAGTTTTTTGGCTTTGGCATCATAAACAGCAATAACAAGAGTACCTACCGTATACTCGTCCTCGTTTACTGTTGTGTATGAAGCTCCTCCGCCCCATCCCCATGCTGGTCCGTAGCCCCATCGTCTGTAACCCCATCCGTAACCACCACCCATATGAGTGGTTGTGGCTGTTTTCTGAACTTTATCTTCGGTCACGATATACAATGCAGCTATCAAATCCGCATTATCTTTAACTATCTCAATTCCCCTTTTTCTGAATTCTTCAGCAAAAGCTTTTTCGATACGTTCTTTGTCGAAACGGTTCAAAAGTTCATCACTGTTCTTTGCCCATCCATAGTACTGAAGTGTCTTATATTTATTAAAATCTACCGATTTGTCATAATCACTGACTACCTTAACACCAGAGCATGAAAACAGAGACAAACCAATCAACATCAGAAATACTGTTCTTCTCATTATTCTTGTTT
>JAADEM010000176.1 GCA_013153405.1 Chlorobiota bacterium | reverse complement strand
TTAACCTGATAAATCTCCGGCAGGTTTATGCCCGATATTCCATGACGTTAAACATAGAAAAATATCCCCAAAGACGTTAATGTTATAAGTGATAACGATTTTGGGGATATCCTCATAAAAATTGTTATAAACACAAATGGTACAGATTATTTGCGTTTGTATGAATGCTTTTTGGATCTGCGTTTATGGGCAGCTTTAATTGCTCTGTTGTATTTTTCACGGGTTTTCAAATATGCCTTTCTGCTGTATTTCGGCATATTCTTCCATTTTGCATCGTTTATTAAATATGTTACACCGGCTGTGATAGTGTAGTAATAATCATTACTGTTGGTGTCGAATATGTCTCCTTCCTGATTCTCCCATTCTTTATGGGCATCAACTTCATCTCCAAAAACATAAACTCCGTTTAATTCGGCTCTTACACTTATTCTGGGTGAAACCCAGTATGATAACCCTGGGCCAAATGATACTATTGGAGACATTCCCGAAGCTTCACGGTCCGGTCTGTAAGGAACAGGATAACCTTCGTAAAACTTTTCAGTAGCATTATAATATATAATACCAACCTGTCCGAATATATAAGGATTAAATGGTCTTTCTTTAAAATAACCGTAAATAACATCAAGAGGCTTGAACTTTACGCCCATAGCAAAATCTACATACATATTGGTAAAGTCCGCCGACAATAAATCATTATTTGTATACTGGGCTCCTTTCATTTTACCTGCCATTAATTGCAGTCTGGCACTCAGGTAAGGACTAATTTCCCGTTCAGCAATAGCTCCTCCCGAGTAACTTGTTCTGGAATTATCAACAAGATCGCCATAGAACATGTTAATACCAACCATTGGGGATACACTAAAGCCATCCCAAATGCTATGTGCTCTGTATTTTTTTGGTCTCCTGGGTTTTTGTTTGCTGAATTGAGCTATGGAAACAACAGGAACAGATAAAATTATGGTGAATATTATAAGATATTTTAATCCCTTGGGCATAGTTTGCTTATTTGTATAATTTTATACGATGTAAAAATGTAAAAAAGTTTAATAAATAGAAAATTGTAATGCTACAAATATTAAAAAACTTACGTTATTTGTGAAAAAAAGTTTACAGAAAGTAAGTTTTTTTACACTATAATCTTCTTTTTGTTGTGTAAAAAGAGTTTGCTTTATCAATTAATGTCTTTATAATTCCTTCGTCAGAATACATAACAGAGTATTCGTCTTTGTTTTTTGTTCGTCCCATATTAATGTTTTTATTAAAGTATTTCATTTTTGACGGATATGATTTTTTTGCTGAAAAATGATACTCTCTGGCATTGGTTTTTTTAATTAAATATTCAATATTGTTATCATTTATTCCGGCACCCGGCATTATTACAATATCATCATTTGCCCTTTTGACAAGTTCGGCCAGAAGATTGGCTCCTTTTTCAGCTGTCGGCATCTGGCCCGAAGTTAGTATTCTTGCAGCTTTTAGTTCCTTGAGTTGTTCCAGTGCCATAAATGGGTCCCGGCACATGTCAAAAGCCCTGTGAAATGTAAAAGGCAGCGGCTCCGACAATTTAATCATTTCACGTGTTTTATCAATGTCGATATCTCCGTTGGCCAGTAATGCTCCTGACACAATCCCGTCAGCACCATTTTCCTTTGCTGAAATTATATCTTTACGCATAACTTCAAATTCCTCGTCTGTATACAGGAAATCTCCCCCTCTCGGTCTTATGATTACGTACATGTCAAGGCCGGTTTTTTCTTTTACGGTTTTAATCATTCCAATACTTGGTGTGATTCCTCCTTCAATGAGACTTGCGCACAATTCCACTCTGTCGGCACCTGCAGATTGTGCATTTAATGCCGAACGAACACTGTCAATACTTATTTCAAAGGTCAGTTTCATTGTTTATCCTTTAAGGAACGTTTTAAGGTTGTTGATGTTTCGTTGGTTCACAAAGTTTTTGCTTTCGGGAGTGTAAAGAAATGCAATCTCATCTTTAAAATATGCTTCAACCTTGTTCCTTACTATTTTCATAGTACTGTTAAGCAGCTTGTTTTGTTCTGTAAATGGTTCGGTAAGGATAACAGATGTGGAAGGCAGCCACCGTTGCGGGAACATATCTTTGTTTTGACCTGTTTTAAATTCATTTATCTCATTAAGGATTAATTGTAACACGTCTTTCATTGCTTCTTCCGAATCTGTGTCTTTGCCGTTTTCCTTTAACCATCCCAATATGCGATCCTTGTTTGGTACAATTAAGCCAACGGTATAAGGATTCTGATTGTTATGCAATACAAGCTGGTCGATAAACTCACTGTTGTCGGTTATTGTTTCCTCTATTCCTTCCGGACTGTATTTTTCTCCGTCAGCACCAATCAGAAGGCTTTTGAAGCGTCCCAATACATACAGATAGGTGTCTTTGTCAAGATATCCCAAATCTCCGGTATACAACCATCCCTCTTTTATTGTGTCTTTGGTGGCTTCATCATTTTTCCAGTAACCTTTCATTACATTTTCACCTTTAATCACTATTTCACCATTTTCACCAACCGGTAATGCGTTACCTTCTTCGTCACAAATTTTCACTTCTATTCCATGCAATGTTTTTCCTGACGTTCCCATCTTATGGTGTTCTGGGGTATTGGCAGAAATAATAGGAGAAGCCTCACTTAATCCGTAGCCCTGATACATAGGCATGCCCAAAGCATAGAAAAATCTTTGCAGCTCAATATCAAGCAGAGCCCCGCCTCCGATAAAATACTCAAGACGACCTCCGAATTTATCTTTTACTTTATCAAAAATTAATGATTTGTAAAAAGAGTATAGTGGTTTGGCTAAGGCCTTCAGGCCTTTTCCCTTGTTTTCTCCGTTTCCGTTGTACCAGTATGCAAGAGACAATCCAGATTTAAACAGTTTATATGTGGTTTCGCCCCTGGACTTTATTCCTTTTTCAATGTTTTTTCTGAAGTTCTTAGCCAGTGCGGGAACACTCATTAAAACATGGGGTTTAATTTCTAACATGTTCTGTGTGAAATTCTTTAGCGTTTCGTTTGGAGTGGCCCCTGCTTTAACCGAAGCAACACTTGCTCCTTTATACATAAAAGCATAAAGTGATGCAGTATGGGCAAATGCATGATCCCATGGAAGTACTACCAGAGTTATGAAATGTTCAGGAATGTCAATGTAACTGAAAGCCTGTTCTACATTTGCCGTATAATTTCTGTGCGTAAGCATTATCCCTTTAGGATCGGCAGTAGTTCCTGATGTATAAACTATATTTGCAACGTCGGATGGAGTTACCTCTGATTTCCGGTTATTCAACAATTCCGGGTTCTCCTTTTTAAGTTCTTCTCCTTTATTTATTACTGAGGATAGTGTTATTTCTCCGTCCTGCAATTCATCAATATCATCAATGACGATAACCTTTTCTATGGTTTCAAGGTTTTTACGAACAGTTCTTATTTTAGGTAACTGATATCTGGAAACTATTATATATTTGCTTTCCGAATGATTCAACCTGAAGGTTAAATCATAATCGGCTTCCAGTTTGGTTGAAAGTGGAACGTTAATGGTTCCTGTGTAAAGAAGTGCCAATTCACTTATAAGCCAGTAATTTCTTCCTTCCGATAAAAGAGCAACTCTGTCTCCTTTTTGTAGTCCCATAGCTAAAAATCCCCAGGCAAGTTCCTCTACTTTCTTGTGTGTTTCGGCATAAGTTAAGGATTCATATTTGTCAGCAGATTTTTCCCATAAAAAACTATTCTCCTTGTATGTGTTAACACTGTTTTCAAAGAATTCAATAATGTTTACCATAGATTTTGATTTTCAGTTAAAACGCTACAAAGATATAAAAAACTACTTGGTGAAATGTTTTTGATATTACAGCAATGAGAATACAGAATGATTAAAGGTTTAGATTTCAACAAAACATGTTAATAAAATCAGCTTATAATCTTTCAAACTATAATGTACTTTCAACTTTAAACTATTAAATTTGCACTTTCTTTTCTAACAAACTAAAAAATTAATTCCATGGTCCTGTTTTTTGAAGGGAATTCAAAAAAGATATTTGCAATAAATACTGAGAAATTACTGTCTGATGCGGATATTTCGAAGCTGAACTGGTTGTTTAGCGGAGCAGAAAAATTAGATGATGATAAACTGAATGGATTTTTCGTCGGTCCGCGAAAAGAAATGATAACTCCCTGGAGTACAAATGCCGTTGAAATTACCCAGAATATGGGCATCGAAGGTATAATTCGCATCGAGGAGTTTTTTAAAGTTGATGATGAGAATGCTGAGTACGACCCGATGCTTCAGGTTTTGTACAAAGGTCTGGACCAGGAAATTTTCACAATAGATAAAGAGCCGGACCCGATAATTTATATTGAGGATATTGCTGCTTACAACGAGCAGGAGGGGCTTGCTCTTAGTCAGGAGGAGATCGATTACCTGAACGGAGTGAGTGAACGTATCGGGCGAAAGCTTACTGACAGTGAGGTTTACGGTTTTGCTCAAGTTAATTCCGAGCACTGCCGCCACAAAATATTCAACGGGACTTTTATCATCGACGGAAAAGAGATGGAAAGCTCGTTGTTCCAGCTCATCAAACGCACATCGCGCGAAAATCCGAACTACCTTGTTTCGGCATACAAGGATAACGTGGCATTTTTCGAGGGCCCTCAGGCAATGCAGTTTGCCCCTGAGTCACAGGATAAGCCGGATTTCTTTCAGTTGAAATCAATCAATGCAGTATGGTCGCTGAAAGCTGAGACACACAACTTCCCTACAACTGTTGAGCCGTTCAACGGTGCTGCAACAGGCTCGGGTGGTGAGATACGCGACCGTATGGCAGGAGGTAAAGGATCACTGCCGCTGGCAGGAACAGCTGTTTACATGACATCGTATTCGCGTCTTGAAGAGGGGCGTGACTGGGAAAACGGAATGGAAGAGCGTCCGTGGCTTTACCAGACACCGGAGCAGATACTTATTAAGGCATCGAACGGAGCCAGTGATTTTGGTAACAAATTCGGACAGCCGCTCATCTGCGGATCTGTTCTTACTTTCGAACATCAGGAGAACTACCGTAAATTTGCTTTCGACAAAGTGATAATGCTTGCAGGCGGAGTTGGTTTCGCTAAAATGAGCGACAGCTTAAAGGATGATCCGGATAAAGGAGATAAGGTTGTGGTGATGGGCGGTGACAACTACCGTATAGGAATGGGCGGAGGAGCCGTTTCATCGGTTGCTACCGGTGAGTTTGATAACGCCATTGAACTGAATGCCGTTCAGCGTTCGAATCCGGAAATGCAGAAACGTGCCTTGAATGCTATTCGTGCCCTTGTTGAGCAGGATGAGAATCCCATAGTTTCAATTCACGACCACGGAGCAGGCGGTCACCTTAACTGCCTTTCTGAGTTGGTTGAAACCACAGGCGGAGTGATACACATCGACAAGCTACCTGTGGGTGACCCGACACTATCGTATAAGGAGATAATCGGTAACGAGTCGCAGGAGCGTATGGGGCTTGTTCTGAAAGAAAAAGATATTGATCAGCTTAAAAAAATAGCGGAGCGTGAGCGTGCCCCGATGTATGTGGTAGGCGAGACTACCGGCGATATGCAGTTCAAGTTCGTTGACGAAAAAGGTAATGCGCCTATCGATATTCAGCTTGCTGACCTGTTCGGTAACCCGCCAAGGACTGTTCTTGAAGATAAAACAGATGACCCAAAATACACTTCTGTTGTTTACGATGCTTCAAAAATTGAGGAGTACCTTAAAAAGGTCCTTCAACTTGAGGCAGTTGCATGTAAAGACTGGCTGACCAACAAGGTGGACCGCTCGGTAACAGGAAAGGTTGCTAAACAGCAGTGTGCCGGAGAGCTTCAGCTCCCGATGAACGATGTTGGTGTTATGGCTATTGATTACGTATCGAAGAAAGGTATTGCCACTTCCATAGGTCATGCTCCGGGTGTAGGCCTTATTGACCCTGTTGCAGGTTCGGTAATCTCAATTGCTGAGTCGCTTACTAACCTTGTTTGGGCTCCGCTTAGTCACGGCCTGAAAGGTGTATCTCTGAGTGCCAACTGGATGTGGCCGGCAAAGAATCCCGGAGAGAACTCTCGCCTGTACCGTGCAGTTGAAGCTATCAGTGATTTTGCAACCGATCTTGGCATTAATATCCCAACGGGAAAAGACTCAATGTCGATGACACAGAAGTACAAGGACGGAGATGTGGTTTACAGTCCGGGAAC
>JAADEM010000185.1 GCA_013153405.1 Chlorobiota bacterium | reverse complement strand
AAAATCTTTCATTATGCGTGCTATTAATATTTAAAAGAGTTATATAAATAGCACGCATAATGAAAGATTTTTTAATTTTGATACGAGAGGTTGATCTATTTCGTATCAAAATTAAAAAATCTTTCATTATGCGTGCTATTTATATAACTCTTTTAAATATTATTATTGTTTTAAGCAGTGTTAATTTGTCGGCTCAGACCGGTAAACTCATTCTTGAGGGTAGAGTAGAGGATGCTTCAAACAATAAACCTGTTGAATTTGCCAATATAGGAATAGAAGGAACTTTTCTTGGTACTGCTACAGATATTGACGGCAATTTTAATCTTGAGATAAACAGTGAATTTGCAGACTTTAATGCGGTTATCTCAGCAGTAGGATATCAGGCAAAAAAACTTAAGGTTTCTTCGCTTTCGGGTGGAAATGTGATTGTCAGGATGACACCGGCTGTGTATGGTTTGTCGCAGGTTGATATTAAAGCCCGTTCTAAAGTTCTGTATGGAATAATAAAGTCAGCATCAAATCTTATTCCTGTTAATTATGTTTCAGGTCCGGTGTCTTTTTCGGTGTTTTATAAGGAAGAAAAAGAAAATAATGTAATGACTGAGGCTGTCGTTTCTTTGTTTGATAACAAAGGTTACGGAGATCGTACCTATACTGATGCTTTTGTAAACAGATCGTATACGGTGGATGAGATTAGGCGTAAAAAAGATTTTAAACCGATAGAAGATGGTGTTGTAGATATGGATGATCTGTTACTATTCGATGTGGTAAGAGTAAGAGGTAATATTCTAGATTCGGCCGTGTTATATGACTTTACTCTGAAACAGGAACAGGGAACATTTTACGAAGGTGATTCCGTTTGGGTAATAAGCTATAAAAATGAAAAACCGGGTTTTGCTGCTACCGGAAATCAGAAGGTGAAATCCTATTCGGGAGTAATTTATATATCGAAAACTACAAGTGCAATTTTAAGAAATGAACTCACAATTGTAACTGATGGTTATTTTCAGTATGGTTATACCGGATTTTACAATGACGAGATAAAAGCAAAAGATGTGACTGAGGCTGAATACAAGATTGTAACATCATATCATAAAAATACTAAAAATAAATATCTTCTTAGCAGTGTCAGTATGACGAAAACGCTGTTGAAATACGATGGTACCGAAGATAAATATAATGAGAGCATGAAGGTGCTTAAATCCGTAATTCCGGACAAACAATTTACACCAGGTAGAGATTACTATTTATTTAAAGAGTCGAATAAAGAATTCTGGAGCAGGTTTACACTTCCTGATTGATGGTAATAATATACGACTAAAAACCGGGCCGGCACAAAGGCCGGCCCGGGTATCACAGACGGATGTGTGCAATTCCACTCTGTTTTTATTTATTCATTCTGTTTATAACATCTTACCCAGTCAATATCCATAGATGCCGGCATGTTTCCAGGTTCTTTGTCTTCAAGAATATGCGAACTAAACACTAAATACATTGGCTCCTGCGGTATATTGGAAGTAAGTTCTTTTACTTTTTCTCCGTTTATTTTCCATATCATTTTGTCAGGATACCATTCCAGTGTAAATATATAAAAGTCGTTGGAGAAATTTGCTCCGGTAATATCGAAAGTAATATTCTTAGACTCTTTACCGTCGGCATAATGGCAACCAATGTTGATTTTTTTTGATGATTTCGAATTAAGGCGTAAGATGTCCACCTGAGGAACATTCTGCTCAGCTACCATCCAGAATGAATGGGTTACCGGGTGTGAATCTGAAATACGTACTTTTGCTTCAAACTTGCCGTATTTCTGCCTGAAACTTTGTCCTGTACTAATTAAGCCTGAGGTGTATTCAAAGTCAGCCGGCATGAATCCGAACTTACTATGCCATATTTTTCCTTTTACTTTCTCTTTTTTTGTTGAGATTTTAACCAGTGAATCACGGAGTTCAATGTTTTTATCGGTAAAAAACTGCTTTTCATTTTCAAGTACATAAGTCTGGTTCATCAGAGCTTTCCCCCAGAAATAGCCTGTTATCCATTTATCGGTATCTAAGGAACTTCCGTCAAACTCATCACTGAAAGTTAATTGCCATTTATTAAGGTCGTCAAAATTATTGTGCTTTTTTGTTTTTGTATACCAGATAAAGTCCGGGGTTTTCTTTATATCTTCATATTCATTGATGAGACCGTACTCTTCCGATTTCTTAAATCTTTTCGGGTCTTCCATGTATGATTTAAAATCAAGAAATTCTTTTGAGTTTACATACTGCTCAAGCTCATTGTAGTTTTTCAGGCGCTTTGAGCTTTTCATTCGTTCGTAGTTCTTGAATGACGCAGAGCTTAATGTTTTGTTTATAAAACGTATGTCAGAAGACTTTTTCAGACGTTTAAACTCCTTAAGTTTTTTGTACTCAGGGGATTTTTTAAAGCCTTTTGTCGATTTGGCTTCTCTGAAAGCCGGAGATTCAATAAAATTCTTAAGCTCTATGTATCTCTGATACTCTTCAGAGCTAAGGATTTTATCTATACGTTCAGGATATCCGCTGTTTTTAAATTTAAAAAAGCTTTTTATATCCTTCGATTTGCTTAATGTTTTAAAGTTTTTGTATTTCCTGTATTGATCAGTATCCTTAAACTTTTCGTTTTTTAGCTTTTTTACTTTTTTCTCAAAATCTCCGGAGTGGATAAGTTTGTCAAGCTCAAGGTATCTTTTGTAAAAGCTGGAGTTTTCATAATCCTGATATCGTTTATAATCCGATTTCAGGTTTTTAATTTTTAATTCATACTTCTGAGTATCGGGAAACTTGCTCCCTAATAATGTTCCAAATAAGCCCGGCATATTCCAATGAATTTAGATTATCACTAATGGTACATACGAGAATATACGTATTTTGTTAAGGTAAATTGTTAAAAAGTTTAATTTTTTTTAAAGCTTTGGCCGGAAATGGAAAATGTAAAAACACAAAGCCGGTAAGCTTCTAACTTACCGGCTTTTCGTGCCCAGAACAGGAATCGAACCTGCACGGCCTAATACGGCCACAAGGCCCTCAACCTTGCGTGTCTACCAATTCCACCACCTGGGCGTAGTGAAAAAAAGAGACTTTGTAGTCTCTTTTAGGTTTTCAAAATGTTGAGCGAAAAACGGGACTCGAACCCGCGACCCCGACCTTGGCAAGGTCGTGCTCTACCAACTGAGCTATTTTCGCATTTGCAATACCATCTCTGATTTTGCGGTTGCAAATATATGGAATCATTTTTTTTCTGCAAAGAAATTTCTTACTTAAATTTTGTGAAAAATTGTCTGTGAAATAGTAGTCGGACTGTACGTATGATGTCTTTCTCGCAAAGTCGCTAAGGCACAAAGAGAAATGGTACAATAGGTCAATCAGATAGCTTTGCATCTGTTCGATCCGGACAGGCGGGTTATTGGCACCCTTCTGACAAAGTCGGGTCCGTCTGGCAAGTCGGATGGGCAGCCCTTTGCGTGAGATTTTAGACTCTAATTACATCCTTCAAAATTTTCGGTAGAATTGTCTTTTATGTTTGTTGATAATTTTAGTTATGAAATGGAAATAAGTGGAATAATATGTATCTTTGAGTATGGCAAAAAATGAAAATATAGAACAAATTTTCATAATTGATGAATTAACAAATTCTATCAGAAATACCATTTCAGGTGATAGTTTTCAAACGGAGGTATCTACACTTAAGAAAAGGGATTTAAAAACAGTTACTAAAAAAAACGGTTGGAATTTTAATTGGCGAATAGAATATAACGATTTAACAAAAGAAGTTTACAAGTTAACTATAGTCAATAATCCGGACATAATACAGGGATTGCTGAGTATTTCAATTGAGGATGACTATGTTTTCATGAATCTACTCGAAAGTGCTCCTTTTAATATAGGGAAAAATAAACTTTATGAAGGAGTAGCAGGAAACCTGGTTGCCTTTGCATGTAAAGTGTCATTCCAGAAAGGTTATGAAGGTTTTGTTGCATTTACTGCAAAAACAAACCTGATAGAACATTACGAAAAAACGTTAGGTGCAATTCATTTTAAAAATGGCAGAATGATCATTCCAACAGAATCGGCTGAAAGATTAGTTGAATTGTACTTTAAAATTTAAGAAAATGGGACATTTAAAAGAACCAAAAGGTGTTGATTTCATAATTGAAAGCAAACCTTTAACAAATACAGAAAGAAGGGAAATTAGTGAATTAATTAAAACACTAAAAAAGAGAAAGCATGTACGTAAAGCAAGAGCAATTACCAAAAATAAAACCCGCGAAAATGTTTAATGCCTACCTAACTCCCGATAATGCATAAACAATTACAAAACATGTCGTAAGATCTGTTATTCAGGCATTAACTATTCGTAACTGGCTTATTGGACATTACATTGTGGTATCCGCTGTTAGCTCTTACATATAAATTTGGGGGTCACTGACCACCAAATCTGGGAACCTTAAAAGCAGAGTTGAAGGCCAATTTATTGGAAAGATATATTGATAATGAATTAAAAAACTGGCCTGAGTTTATGCAACTAAACTGAAATTTCGAATATTATTCTGAAACAGTCTTGATCTTGCAGGAATAAGTGCCGAATAACTTAATTTGTCAATAACTTTATTCTACTTATTTCTCTGTTTTGGAGGGATATGTGTAACTTTAGGGGAGAAGGATACAGAAAAAAATATATTTAATTGTGTATATTCATACGTTGTGCCCAATTGCAAGAAAAATCGTACATATGAGAAACATACTGATAATAATATTGATAACGATTTCTCAGTTTGCATTTGCAAATTTTGGAGGATATATAAAGCAGGATTCTGAAGGAGCAGGAAGTTTATATTTATGCGCAGATAACTCAACAATTCGTTTGATAAATGAATCGATTGACATAGACCTTAATCAGAGAGTAAGTTTTAAAGCAAGGTTTACGTTCTACAATGATTCAGAAACTGACCAGACAATTACATTAGGATTTCCTCAGTATTCATATTGGGATGTTCCGTACGGGAATAAAGGTTATCAACCAGGGAAATATTATCCTTTAAAAGCTGATTTTGCTGTAAATGGAGAAAACAGTGAATTTGATAAAACTCTTTTCTCAATAAGATTGGATTCATATGATGGTGTTAAGTTATATACATCAAATGAGATGAGAGACAAATTAATTGAATATGCAGAAATGCATGAAGCAGAAAGCCCGCCAAGTATGCCAATTTTGATTTGGGAACTCAAAGAGTTGAATTTTAAATCAAATGATACTGTTGTTGTTGAGATTGAATTTGTTCGACCTTGGTTTTATAAAGATGAATCTTGGTCAAATAAAATAGAGACTGATGGTATAAAATCTTTTGATTACATCTTTGAGACAGGTAAAACATGGAAGGATAGCACAATTGAAAATTTTTCATGTAAAATTACCTTTCCGGATGACGCAATTGAGCATATTAATTTTAATCGTAAGGATTTTCAAAAATTATCAAGCAACGAGATTCTGATTGAAAAACAAAATTGGAAACCGAGTAGTTCTGAAAACCTGAAAATTGAATGGTATTCAACATATCAGATTTCTTCATTTAATTATGACATGCTTTATTATTCTACTTATTGTTGGCATCATGCGACAGATGGTTCTCGAAAAACAGCATGGTGTTTTAAAGAAAAAGATTTGAATGAAAAACCGTTATTTATTAAGAAAATCAACTACCCGATTAATAAGGAACACGTTAAGATTCAGTCAAAAGAGTTTGATAATCCAATTTACGTGACCAAGATTTCTATTATCAACGGATTTGCAAAGGATAGCAAAACCTTTTCTACAAATTCAAGAGTAAAGACAATAGAATTAATAATAAACGATACAACTCAAATAATCACTTTAAAAGATTCATCTACCAAACAGACATTTGATTTGATTGAAAAAGCAGATATTGGGCAAGGGATTCTTTTTAAAATAATTAATTATTATAATGGTTCAAAATACGATGATATTTGTATTTCAGAGATAGAGTTTGAATAAGCAATATGGGCACAACAAAAAACATAGTGCATGCCGCAAGCAGTTGTAAATATGAAGGTTAAGATTTTTTTGCTAACGATGGTTGTAAACTGAAAGTGAGTAGCTTTGAATTGCGGCACGCACCATATTCAAACCGTTGGTACACATAGAAATATAGAAAATGGTGAAGTGATAAAGAGATCGAAAAATGGTTTGAATAAGACTGACCTTGAAAGCCGGATGTGACCTAACCTT
>JAADEM010000059.1 GCA_013153405.1 Chlorobiota bacterium | reverse complement strand
GTAGATGATATGAATGGCAGGAATGCTGATTTTATAATTCAACTGGGTGATTTTTGCTATCCTGATTCTACCAGTGACAGTTTTATGAAAGTATTCAGATCTTTCAAAGGAGATAAATACTCAGTACTCGGAAATCATGATAAAGACAACGGAGCAAACCTGAAGCAAGCATTAAAATATTTCGGAATGCCTGCACCATACTATTCTTTCGATAAAAACAATTTTCATTTCATTGTTCTCAATGGAAATGAAGCCGCCCAAAAAACCTCGGGATATGCAAGGTCTGTAAGCAACAAGCAGATATCATGGCTTAACAAAGATCTTGATAAGACGGATAAAAGAACCGTGGTATTTATTCATCAGAGTTTATTTGACAAACATGGAGTTATAAATCAGGATACGATTAGAAAGATTCTTTCATCAAAACATTTAAAGAACGGAGAAAAGAAAGTTCTTGTTTGTTTTAACGGGCACAGCCATATTGACGCAGCAGAAAAAACGGATGGAGTATGGTATGTATCTGTTAACTCAATGTCATATCACTGGGTAGGTGAGGAATTCAGGCATAAAAGCTATTCCGACAAGATTCAGAAAGAACATCCGTGGATAGAATATGTATGCCCATATAAAGATCCCGTTTACGCTTTTGTTACGATTGACAAAGACGGTACTATAACAATAAAAGGGAAGCATTCCGAATGGAAAGGTGCTTCCCCTGAAAAACTTGGTTATACCTCAAAATATTATAAAAATGAATGGATAATTCCCGGCATATCCGACAGAGTCTTAAAACCGTAATCTGTAATCACCGGATTATTCCTCTTCCGGTGCAGGTTTTTGTAAAACAATACTGTCATACAACTTACCGTCAAGAGTTTTAAAGGCGGCAACCACAGAACTGTCATTCACTGTTAAAAGGATATAAGTTGATATACTTTCTGAATAATCGGCTCTCGGGTCAATAGCATCCGGCCACACATCACCTGCTACCAGCGAGGTGTTAAGGAACGGTACACTATCAATAATTGCTTTTTCAGCATAATAACCACTTCCAGTAATAACTGCTGAATTTCTTTTCAGGTATTCATCCCATATGGCATCATCCACATTACGCATATCTGGAGCATTAGCATTCATCAAGGTAACTGTGTAGCCATTAAAATCTTCTGACATCTTTTTTGTATACCATTTATACTGAGGTGAATTTTTGTGATATGCGTGACATGTTTGCCAATTAGTTCCATAATCATGAATATGATGTAAATCAAGCCCAATCAGTCTTAGATTAAAATCAGGTATTTTAAATTCCCATTTCCACTCATCACCAGGCAGTTCAAAAAACTCCATAAAAGCAGTACCTAGAGTGTCATACACCATGTAATCAGCCGGAGGTTCAGGTCCGCGCGGATAAAGCTGATGATCATGATTTCCCATAACAGGCATAAACGGGATGTGTTTAAAAAGTCCCGGATACAGGCCTACCAGGCGGAGATAGCTGTTTATACAATGTTTATCTCCCTGTTTCCCGAAATGATAAAGATCCGGAACATTATCTCCGCAGGTAACTACAAGATCCGGATTTTCCTTATATATGTTTGAAAAATCAGCAGTATCATTATATCCCCAGTCGGCAATTACCACTACCTTCAGTTCTCCCTTTTCAGGAAGGCTTCTGAATGTATTAAATGCCGATTCATATTCTCCAGTCCTGACTTTATAGCGATACTCTGCTGATTCTTTTACAGGAACAGCGACATGATGTAAAGTGGAGGCTTTTTTATCAACTGACGAGTAAACTTCATCCTCACCTTTATAAAGATATACTTCAGAATTACCTGGTTCCGGCGATTCCCAGTTAATAATTATCTCACTACTGGTATCATCATTATAACTAAGCCATATTTTTTCTATATTCTTATGTGGTTTTGAAAGGCACCCCGACAAAACTACCAGCAACAATAATGCAGTATTTTTCATTCTGTTTTCTGTTTAGTTCAAAATAACTTTAATAATAAAATCTGAAATACAATATCAAATAAACGTTATAAAAACAAACAGAAGAAATATTTCAAAAAACGAAATAAACTCCTCCTCAATATATTTTTAAATGATAATGTCACTTAAAGGATAAAAGAAAAAAGGTGTGATAATTAAACTTATCACACCTTTAATCCATTATCTAAATTTACCTGATTATTATCTTACTGATATTATAACTGGCATCCGAATCAAATCTTACCAGATATATACCCGGATTAACCGAAAGGCTTATATTAACACTGGCAGTACCTTTTTCAATGTTTTTTTCGTACACCTTTACTCCCAGCATATTTATAACAGAAAGAGAACCTGCATTCTCGTTATTAAGCTCAACGGTAAAGTTTCCGTTACTTGTTGTTGGAAAGACCTTTAATGTTCCATAGTTAACCTTATGGTTTCTTATACCTGTTACGATTGAACTAATCTCATTATCCATTACAAGCTTAATCTGATCTTGTGTCAAAGCTACATCTTTCCAGTAAGCAAATTCATCAAGGTAACCTCTTGCCGGCCAACCCAGACGATAATGATCTTCTATATATCCATATTTCCCTTCATATTCGGGAACTTCTCCCCAGAATTCACCACCTGAATTTTTTCCGGAAGGTGATGCTCCGTTAGTAGCTCCAAACAGGACAGCACCACGGGCAATCCCAACAATATCTTCATCAAAAGTCACAGCATCAAACTGAGTATAACCTGTCTGAATAGGATTCGGGTTACCTTCAGTATTACCGTCATAATCAACTGCAAGCTCACCATTAAGATAAAATGAAAGCAGCCCTGTTGAACCATCAAAAGTTACAGCAACATGAATCCAATCACCCTTACCCGGAACGTTACCGTCAGCAGGCATGAAGTAATCGGACTGATGTGAATCATCAACACCGTCAGAACCGTTTCTCCATCCAATTTTATAGTAATTATACCAGCAATTTATATCTATGCCGTTAAATGCTCCACCGTCAAACTGAGTTTCTTCCTCGCCCCAGTCAGGCTTTTCATCAGGAGGACAGGCATTGGTGTAATTACCTTCAAGCTCTCTGTCGGTACGCCACCAGTAAGCTATAGTAAATGAAGTACGTACTCCCTGCCAAAGAGCCGAAGTGTCCATCACATTTCTTGCATATGCCTTCTGACTGGCATTTCCTGCAAAAAACAAAACGTCACGTGCTGCAGCCGGACTATTATCGCCGGGATAATCAGGGTCATCATTACACACACACTTATAACCGGCAAAATATGCTGCACCATTAAATTTGCCTTCACCGTCTCTGAAACCACTATATAGAGAAGGGAACTCTGAGTTGTAATTATACCATGCAGCATAAACACCATTGTCGGTATTTCCAGGAACATTTGTTCCCATATCAAGAGGATTTGCATTATGATTTTCCGTGGTTGACCAATCAGTATTAAAATCAAAATATGCAGTTGGGGCAGGAACGGTTTGTGCAGCCACAAGGACCGGCACAACCATCATAACTATAAGTAAATATTTTTTCATAATGTACATTTTAAAATTGAACAACATGTTCTTACATTTAGCTAAAGTAGTTAATTTATTCTTCTTACACCGTTACGTTTGTTAAATCAAAAATAAGGGCAGTTGCATACAGTTATTATGCATCCGCCCTTATTAGAATTTGTTACTTAGTAAGAATTACTTTAGAAACATAAGTTTTATCAGCAGTTTTAACACGAAAAATGTAAATACCACTATTAAGGTCTGAAATATTTATCATTTCAGAAGAAGCAACCTCCATCTGTTTGATAACTTCACCAGACATGTTCATTATCTCAACCTGGCCGGTTCCTAATAATCCAGCAATTCTTAAAGTACCACGAGAAGGATTAGGATAAACATTTATTGTTTCAGGACGATTATTTTCGAATACAAAAGTTGTTCCGTCATTGTAAAGATCCTGAACATCCTGGTCTGTCCATGCAGCTCTTTCTGTATAAAGCTCATCAATAATACCACTGAAATATGAGTCCATATCACCTTCCTGAGCATAAGGAATCATTGTTTCAGGATATACTGACGATAGTGCTGCATAACCTGTATGCGATCCTACAATTGTCCAGTCATACCAGTCTGCATAGAAGTTAGGAACAGGAATAGTATCTGTTTCCACAAGGTCACCATTGATATATACTTTAAACAATGAAGAATCCTTAGTTGTAGTTGCAGCTCCGTCAAAAACAAGAGCAACATGAGTCCATGTGTCAGTAGTTGTATATGGAATCATAACCTTAGCTGAACCAACAGGAGCTTCCTTATCATCTCTGTCTCTCATATAAGCAGCAATACAAAGAGTATCGTCCCACAACATTAAACCAACACCAGGAGCATCGAAAATCACCATGGCAGGGCTCTTGGGCGGATTTCTGCTTGTTATTGCAGCATTGAACCAAATAGAAGTAGAATAATCTTCTGATTTAGCGTTAAAACCTCCACGGCTGTATGCATACTGAAGGTCAACCCAGTCATTACTTCCGTCAAACTCCATTGCCATACCTTTTACTCCCTCAACAAGTGTAGGAACAGCACCTTCTTCAGGAAGGCGGTCACCATTTGTTTTGTCAGTTCCGTTCGATGTATCGAATACAAGATATTCAGCTCCGTTCTTAAGGTCTACAAATGATGTATCACTATTAGTATACATTGTTTCGAAGTCAATTAAAGACTCAGTACCTTCTACGTATACATTAACAGTATCAGCAGCAGTTACACCATGCGCATCAGTTACAGCCAAAGCAAAAACATGTTTACCAATACTCAAAGTATCTGTCATAATAACAGGAGTAGTTCCTATATCAGTTTCATTCAACCTCCACAAATAAGTTAAACCGTAACCAGTACTACCACCACCATTCAATGTCAGCATAAACCCTTCAACAACGGCCTGATCTGCACCGGCAGCAGCTACAACAGGAACAGCATTAACAGTAACAACAACCTCATCGGTAGACGTTTCAACTCCGTCAGTAACTTCGAGAGTAAATGTATGCTCACCAATACTAAGTGTGTCAGTAGAGATCTGAACAGTAGTACCTACAGTTACTCCGTCAAGTGTCCATGTGTATGACAAATTGGTACCAACACTTGCGCTAGCGTCTAATGTAACTAATTCGCCTTCATCAACAGTCTGATCATCTCCGGCAACAGCAACCACACTGGCTACTTTTACAACTACCTCGTCAGAACTAGAGTTTGTTCCGTCAGAAACAGTAAGTGTAAATACATGCTCACCTGCACTTAATGTGTCAGTACTGATAGTTGCAGTAGTACCAACTGACTGTCCGTCAAGTTCCCAGTTATAAGAACTGATAGCACCTATACTTTTACTACCGTCTAATGTAACAGCATCACCAAGACCAACATACTGATCTTCTCCAGCATTAGCAACAAGAGCCTCTTCCATTATCTGTTCCTGAGAAAGAGCTTTGTTGAAGATTTTTGCCTCATCAACCTTACCTGTGAAAACAGCAGCTATACCGGTATAGCCGTAACCAATTGATATACGTCCAGCATTTTTATCCCAGTTAATGGTGTGGCTTCCATAAACAGAATCCACTTTAAGAGAACCGTCGATGTAAATCTTTACATTATTACCGTCATAGGTAAAAGCAAGATGGTGCCATTCTCCGTTATTTACAGATGCATCATCAGGAGCTTCAAACCAGATATCGGTTTCTGAATCATCATCTATGCGCATTGCACATTGATACTTTGTAGTTCCATCTCCGTTTTCAGATGTGTTAAGACTAAAACCAGCATAATTGAACACCCCGGCACTTCTGTCACCTGAATCGTAGATAAAGGCCATAATAGTAAATTCATTGGTAACACCAAGGTCTCCGCCTGCACCACGGGTTAAACAACTGTAATCGTCACTGGCAGCAGCTGGAAGATCAAGGTAATTTCCCAAAGAGATTCCTGATGGAACACTCTGCAGGTTATCAGCTACCCTGTCAAGGACAAACCCATTCCCTGACATGTCATTAACAGGATTCACACTTTCTCCGTCGTAATACGCACGCAACGAATCTGCCTGCGCATTTGCGATCTGGGATCCTGCTATCAGCAATACTGCTAATAATACCCTTTTAATAAAGTCAATTTTTTTCATAAGCTTTAAATTTAGTTAGTAAATGTATTGGACGTATTAATTTTCAATGCCTGAAATTAGACTTAAGAAAACAAGCACAGGGTAAAAAAACGTCTCAAAGTTGTATTACAAACCTTTCAACAGACCTTCCGGACTTAATAACCCGGATTCTGCGTAAGGTTCTCATTCTTATTTATTTCCGATTCCGGTATAGGCCATGTTGTCTGATATTCTTCATCCAGGCCCAGATCTGCACCGTTTTTACCTAAAACATCAATCAACCTGTTATTTCTTTTAAGGTCGAAAAACTCCTGAAATTCAAAAAACAACTCTTTATGACGTTCCTCTTCAATAACTAATGCTGTGGATTGGCTGTCATAACATTCGGTCAATGAAGCAGGAACTGCTCCTGCTCTGTTTCTTACAATATTAATAAGATCAACTATCTCATCTTTATTGCCATTGTAATCAAGTCTGTTAAGTCCTTCAGCTCTGAGAAGAATAATATCGGCCAGTCTGAGAACATACAAATTAGGATTGGAATGGTTAGGAGATGTTCCTATCCCTGCTCTTCTGTATTTATTATCATACAATTCCCTGCTAATTCTGTTATAATAAACAGTAGCATCTCTTCTTTCATCGGTATATGATATACCGTTTACAATTGAATCTCTGTCAAATGAGTCATAAAATCTTCTTGTCGGATTGTAGTCGTGTGATGCATAAACAGAAAAATCGATTCCGTTGGCAGAACCCTGGTCGGATAATGCTGCAGTAAAAATTTGTTCCGAATTGTAAGTATTTTCCTTATCCCACAAGTCATCAAAATTATCCAGGAGTGAATATTGAGGATTATTCATCACTTCTCCACATAACTCAACGCCTTTCTGAATATCCTTTAAGTTATCCGGTGCTGTCATTAAAACTTTTGCAAGAATACCTTGTGCGGCACCTTTAGTAGCCCTGGCATGTTGATCTTTATATGCGGTTTCGGGCAATTTATCCACTGCATATTCAAGATCATCAATCATCTGAGTATACAATGCCTCGAGCGTAGAATTAGGCGGATACATTTCACCATAATTGATATTTTCGGTTATTAACGGAATTGGTCCCCAAAGCTGTACGAGATAGAAATATTCGAGAGCCCTGAGGAATCTGGCTTCTGCAATAGCCTGTTCTTTTCTGGCAGGATCATTAAATGGTGTAATTCCTATATTTTTAAGAAAATTGTTTGCATAGATTATAACTGCCCATAAACGTTTGTAAGATTTAAAACTCACACTTGAAGGAGTTAAAATATGAGTTGTATACAATGCATACAGCCCGCCTTGTTTTTCACCAGGGTTGAAATCCTTGTTTCCGTAAACCTCAACCTCTATGACGTAATATTTATACCAACCCGGAGAAAATCTTGAATAAACCCCGATAAGGGCGGCTTCGGCAGCGTCTTCCGAACCAAAAACCTTTTCTCCTGTAATCTGATCTGTAGGATAAATTTCAAACACTCCGTCGAAACACGACGTAAATGAAATCATTAATCCCAATACTGATAATATTATAATTTTTTTCATTATTTGATTTTTTTAGAAAGTGACATTCAGACCAAAAATAAATGTTCTGTTTTGCGGATAACCCGAGTAATCAACAGCTCTGACCTCCGGATCATATCCCGAATAATCGGTAAAAGTAAAGAGGTTCTGAGCCGACAGGTAGACTCTTAAACTTTGCATGTTAAGTGATGACAAAATCCTGTCAGGAAAATTATATCCCAAAACAACATCTTTAACTCTTAAATATGAACCGTCTTCAACATATCTGTCCGACAGTCTGGTATTCTGTGCCGGATCCCCCAATACAGCCCTGGGCATATCTGTATCTGTATTTTCAGGGGTCCAGCGGTCGAGTACCGTTGCAAATTGCTGAAGGTTGTTCAGCATTCCTTCTGTACTCTCTCTGGTCATATTCCATATTTTATTTCCCTGTACTCCCTGAATAAATATTGATAAATCGAAATTGGAATACCTGAAAGTATTTGTCATACCATAAGTAACCGGCGGTGTTGGATCACCTAGATAAACTTTATCATCTTCATTTACCACGCCATCACCGTTGTTATCTTTAAATTTAATATCTCCGGGCCTTACGTTAGGCTGATCTGGTATATCATCAAGAAGATTACCGTCTGCATCAAAATCAGACTCCTGTAAAATACGGTCAACCTGATACCCCCAGAATGCATTTATAGGATATCCGGGAGCTATTACCTGACGCTCGCTATAGTTTACCGATGCATCATCACCCAGACTCTCTACATTATTTTCGTTGTATGCAAAAGTTATATCAGTATCCCACTTAAATATACCTGTAAGGTTTCTTGTCGAGAGGCTAATTTCTATACCTTTATTATTGGTATTTCCGATATTCATCAGCAGACCTCCGTAAGTACCGCCGCTGGCATTATAGTCATAATATGTAACCGGAGGTTCAAATATGTAAAGAAGATCGTAAGCATCCCTGTTATATAAATCAACATTCAGGATTATGCGATTCGAGAACATATGCATGTCAATACCCAGATTTATCTCCTCAGTGGTTTCCCAGCGAAGATCCGGATTTTCAAGTCTCATAATGGAATAGCCAGCAGTAAGGGCATCGGTAAGATCAATAGGATAAGCAGCATCAGCAACTTCGGCATCTGTGTGTGATGTTCCGTAAAGATCCATATACATAAAATTACCCGGTGGCTTATTACCACTTTGACCATATCCGAACCTGATTTTTAAGAAGTTTATGAATTGTATATTATCTTTAAAGAAAGACTCATCAGATATTTTCCATGCAACGGAAGCAGAAGGAAACTGTCCCCATCTGTTATTTTTACCGAAACGCGAAGAACCGTCGGCACGCATATTAAACTGAGCAAGATATTTTCCTGCATAAGAATAATTGATACGGCCAAAATAAGCAGCACTGATGTCGTCAGAATGGTATGTGCTACCCGAAACATTTTCGGCAGCCTGTATCTCTTTTATCATATCGTTTGCAAAACCGTATCCTTTTAAAATACTTCCGCGTCCTGTACCTCGACTTATCTGAAAACCGGCCATTGCTGTAATATCATGATCACCATAGCTTTTCATCCAGGTTAATGTATTCTGTGTTCCATACCCCAGCGATTCGCTGAATTTGGTTTCCAACGAACCCCTTGCGTTTCTTCCTACATAAGTATCGTATGGATTCAGCCATGTGCTGGAATTTGAACCGGAATAGCTCACTGAGTTATCCGAAAGGAAAGTTAAACCTTTGGCTACGTCCCATTTAAACTGCAGCAAACCTGTTACACTGGTAATAGTACTTTCCTGATCTTTTCCCCTAATCCATGCCTCGGGATTATCAAACTGAGGACGAATAGGGTTTACAAAAAATTCGTCAGGGACATCGGGATCATAAATCGGAATAAAATTAGGATATGTAAATGCAGCATTAATAAGTGCACCGTTCCATCCTTCTGTATTATCCTGTACCGGATTACTTTCCCTTCTCGAAAGGTTAATATTAGATTTAATATTAAACTTCTTTGAAACCTTAGTATCAAGATTAAGCCTGAAACCATACTGTTCAGCCGAAGCAGTTTTCAATATGCCTTCATTGTCGCGATACAACGCAGACAACATATAAGTAGTTTTTTCACCTCCTCCTGAAATTGAAAGATTATATTCCTGAAATGTAGAATTCTGCATTATTTCATCCTGCCAGTCTACATTTGCCCAATTAGTAGTATCTATCCGTGAGCTTCCTGGATTCTCCCTGTCATTATAGTTATAATCCGAGAAAATATCGAAGAAACCCGGATTGTCGGCATTAAGTTCCTTTAAGAGTTCATACTCTTGTTCGGATGACAATAAATCTATAGATTCTGGTTTTGATTGGATTCCAAGCTGCATTGAAAAAGTAACTTTTGGTTTTCCTTTACTCCCGCTTTTAGTTGTTATCAGAATAACACCATTAGCTCCGGCTGCTCCATAAATAGCCGTTGATGATGCATCTTTAAGAATTTCTATCGATTCTATATCGTTAGGGTTTATGTTATTTATATTTCCCGACACTCCATCAATTACATAAAGAGGATCATTACTGGCAGTAAGGGAACTGGTACCCCTTATCCTGACCTTGTTTGCATTTTCATCACCCGGAATACCTGTAGTACTAGAAATAACCACACCGGCTGCCCGTCCTTTCAGGCTTGACACCACATCTGTAGCAACAATATCCTCAAGGTCTTCGGTTTTTACCGATGCAACAGCACCACTAAGGTCACTTTTCTTTTGCACTCCGTAACCTATCACAACCACCTCTTCAAGTTTTTCCATTACACTATGCATCTTAACCTCCAGAAAACTCTTACCATCAACCGGCACATTAAGATTTTCATAACCCACATACGAAAAACTTAACTGGACATTATCATCCGGAATTTTCAATGTAAATTTACCATCGTTATCTGTTACTGTTCCGGTAGTTGTTCCTTTAACTGCAACATTAACAAAAGGCAGGACATCTCCCGTCTTCACATCCTTTACCACCCCCGAAATAACTTTTTCCTGAGCATAGATAAATGAACTGAATGTTAACAATAACAGGATCAGAAAAGATCCAGGTTTTTTCATTAATAACTTTTTCATTATTTGATACATTATAAATTTTAATTCATTTTAAGTTTAAAATACCCTGACAAATAAAAACGTTAGAAATCCCACTAATATGATCATCATCAGAACAATCATTGCAGAAAGCATTCTAATCTGTCTTTTTTTCGATATTGTTACTCTTGATTTTTGATACACCTTTTTTTACCAGTTTTTTTGTTAAACAAATTCATCTCAATTCAAAATTAATTATATGCATTTCCTTTGCGGTATGATATTTTATCAAAAAGGGGAGAAATCGTTTTATACCGGGTAACATTATTTGTAAAAATGGGGCAAGAATGTATCAGGAAAAATCGCACAAGGCTGAATTACTGACAATTAAAGGGGATGCAAAAATCACACTCTTACTTAGTGCTTACATATACAAAAATTAACATTTACAAGATACTTACAGCATTCATGTCTCTCAATCATCGGTACCTTGTTTCAACACTTTTTCATCAGCAAGAGCAAAACCTCCTGATTCTAGCCTGTATGTTTTAAGAGTAACACTGTTTCCGTCAACACTAATTACAGAATAGTGCGTTTTATCCACATATTCATATCCACATGAAGGCCTTATTTCCCATACACCCTGATACCTTACAGCAGAATAGTCGTGATGATGGCCACAAAAGTATGCTATAACATTATTGTTTTTCAAAAGGTTCCAGAATTCCTTTTTACTTACAGGAACTGTATCAAGAGAAGCATGGCTCCAAACCGGCTCATGACCAAAAACAAAAACATTCTCCTTATCTGTAGACTCCAAATCGTTTTTTAACCACAAGAAAAGTTCCGGCCATATTCTGCCATTACCCCTTTCGCCCCAATTATTTGTTGCATATTCGTCCAGAACAACGAAATGAGAATTACCATGATCGAATGAATATGAAGTGTACTTAGCACCGTTAATGCCAATACTATCATAAAAAGAAACATAAACTTTTCCGTCTTTCTCATATGTGGATGAAAGTTCAGGAGAAGCCTGGTCCGGACCAAAGTTTACTATTCCTTTTAAACTATCTCTGTTATATTTTATTATTTCAAAAGCATTTTGCCAGTTGTTCTCCGGAAAATCATTGCGATGATTGTTGGTTCCTCCCACATCATGATTTCCCATAACAGGATAAAATCCATAATCAGATCCCATAACATCTCTTATTGCCGTTCTAACCCTACTAAAAGGATCCATATCCCCGGCAACAATAATGAAATCACCCGGACCATCGGTATTTCCATTCTTAAGATATACCAAAAGGCTGTCTTTAAACCCCATATGTATTTTGCCGTCACCCTTAGCATATCTGTACATATGGGTATCAGCAGTTACAACAAAATGAAATTTTTTCTTTTCTGAGTTTTTACAAAAGACACATAGCAGAGAAACAAACAGAAGTAATATTAATTTATACATTTCATTAATTAATTATGTTACCAAACAAATCTAATCAGATAAAAAGGGGATATAGGTAAATTATTTTTCAAAAAGGGACATTGAATACAGTCAGACAAAAAAAACGGTAACCCGGATTAAGTATTCCCCTATTCAACAAAAATAGTTGTCCTGTTAGTCTCAAACTTATTATCTTTGCAATTCAAAACATTCCTGTAAAAGTTTTGTTCTATTTTTATCAGGATGATTAAAGACAGCATTTGATATGAACGAGGGACAATCCCGTTTTTTAAATGAAATAAATTCTCCGGAAGATCTTAAGAAGATCAATGCAAATGACCTGCCATTGGTGTGCAGTGAGTTACGAGAATTTATCATAGATGCCTTATCATGCAACCCCGGGCATTTCGGTGCCAGTCTGGGAGTAGTGGAACTAACGGTTGCCTTGCATTATGTCTTCAATGCACCTTATGACAAAATCATTTGGGATGTGGGACACCAGGCATACGGACATAAAATACTTACCGGACGCCGAGAAGTTTTCCATACTAACAGAAAACATAAAGGAATAAGCGGATTCCCGAATATATTCGAAAGCAAATATGATGCATTCGGTGTTGGACACTCTTCCACATCTATTTCTGCAGCACTGGGCATGGCTATAGCTGCAGACAAACTAGGAAAAACAGATCAACAGACTATAGCCGTTATTGGTGACGGAGCTATGACTGCAGGTCTTGCTTTTGAAGGAATAAATAATCTGGCCACAACCAAAGCCAATGTTCTGATAATACTGAATGACAATAACATGGCTATTGACCCCAATGTGGGAGGATTCAGCGAATACCTTGTCGATATTGCCACTTCTCATACTTACAACAAATTCAGGCAGGAAGTTTTCAAAACACTGGAAAAACTTAACCTGGCAAATGAAAGATCTAAAGAGCTCATAACTAAAGTAAACAACAACATTAAAACTTTCTTTGCAAAACAGACAAACATATTTGAAGGGTTTAACATCAGATACTTCGGCCCTGTTGACGGACACGATGTAAACCGCCTTGTTACCATCCTGAATGACCTTAAAGACATTCCCGGCCCAAAAGTCCTGCATATTAAAACCAAAAAAGGTAAAGGATTTGAGCCGGCAGAAGAAAATCAGACTGCATGGCATGCCGTAGGAACCCGTTTTGACAAGCAGACAGGCGAACCTCTTGAACCCAAGAAAGATATAAAAACCCCTCCGAAATTTCAGGATGTTTTCGGACACACGATAGTTGAGCTGGCCGAAAAAAATGAAAAGATAATGGGTATTACTCCAGCGATGCCGACCGGCAGTTCTCTTAATATTATGATGGAGAAAATGCCTGACAGAGCTTTTGACGTAGGAATCGCAGAACAACACGCTGTAACATTTTCTGCCGGCCTTGCCATAAGCGGATTTGTTCCTTTTTGCAACATCTATTCAACCTTTATGCAAAGAGCGTATGATCAGGTTATTCATGATGTTGCATTACAAAATCTTAATGTTGTTTTCTGTCTTGATCGTGGCGGCCTGGTTGGTGCAGACGGAGCTACACATCACGGCGTATTCGACCTTGCTTACATGAGAACAGTTCCTAACATTACAGTTTGCAGCCCAATGGATGAGTCTGAACTTAGAAATCTGATGTACACAGCTCAGCTACCCGACCAAGGAACGTGGGCTATCAGGTATCCAAGAGGAACCGGATCAATGACCGAATGGCGAACACCATTTAACGAAATTGAAATTGGCAAGGGGCGTAAATTAAAGGATGGGAAAGACCTTGCTTTTATAACTATCGGACCTGTTGGTAAAAAAATTGAATTTATAATAAAAAAACTTGAAGAAAATGGACACTCCATTGCTCATTTCGACCTTCGGTTTGTAAAACCTATAGATGAGGACCTGCTACATGAGGTTTTCAGTAATTTTAAAAAAATAATTACAGTTGAAGACGGAACCATTGTCGGAGGTATGGGTAGTGCAGTAATAGAATTTATGGCCGATAACAATTACAATGCCGTTGTAAAAAGAATTGGCGTACCCGACCGTTTTATAGAACACGGTACTGTTCCCGAACTTTATCATGAGTGTGGTATGGATCAGGAAAGCATACTCAAAGCAGCCGAAGAGTTGTTAAAAAAATAAAAAGGACATCCAAAAAGTCTTTATTCCGGTACTTTACCCGGCTTTTTGGACATCCTCTTAATTTTATTTTTACAATGTTCTGTGCAGAATCCATTCATTCAGAACAGGTCTTTCTCCATCAGAACCTTTTATTTTCAACCTGAAATACTGTCCGGTAACAGGCTCTAACTTTGCTTCAAAACCTGTTCCTTTAGTTTTTGCATTAAGAATTGTTTTCCACACATCTCCATCTTTAACCTGAAGTTCTATTTCCTGACTTTTTTTACTCCAGGTATGCCATGGTTCCACAAGAGCAACATGGCCAATTTTCACAGGTTCTCCAAGATCCACTTCCACCCAGGCTTCAGAGACACCTTTTTCCGGCATCCATCTGTTTTTCGGATTTCCGTCAAACAGGTTAGAAACTACGGCTTTTTTGTCTTCAGACGAGGCAATCCCTTTTTTCCCGGAAGTAGGAACAGGTAAAACTTCAGGTTCACCTTCGAGTTCAATCACAACTACAGAGATTACAGAATCGGGCGCGTTTTCAGGAACATGAACAACAACCTTTCCATCTTCATCAGCAACCTCCAGTTCTCCCTCTTTATCAGCCAGCAGATATGCTTTTTTTACTTTATTCTTAACCGGAAGAGCTAACTTCTGATCTGCCGGCCAGTCGTAAACATGTAAATATACCACATTCCCTTTTCTGGTTGCCCGGCCCCATGGAAGATATGGAAACGGACTTGCGGTAGTACCGTATATCGATTCTCCGTTTACCTTCATCCATTTACCAATATATTTCAGTCTGTCGATACTGGGCTGCGGAATTAGACCTTCATCGGTAGGTCCTACATTAAGCAGGAAATTACCTCCTTTCGAAACAATCTCAGATAACTTCAAAAGCAGATCTTCGCCTGATTTCCAGTTGTTATCCCATGATTTATATCCCCAGGTATCATTCATTGTCATACAGACCTCCCAGTTACGCCCGGGATATCCTGTAGCAGGGATAAATTGTTCGGGAGTTTCCAAATCTCCTTTAATACCACCACCAAGTCTGTTGTTTGTAATGAGATCCGGGTACTTTGAAATAACCGAATCAACTCTTGCAGCTCTCTCTTTTGTCATATGCTTAGGTGTATCCCACCACAAGACATCAATCTTGCCATAATTCTTCAGAATCTCTTTCACCTGAGGAATTGCAATCTCATCAAGATACTTATCAAAGTCTCCTTCCTGAGCAGGATCCCAGTGTCCGTCATGCTCTTCCGTATATTTGTCTATACGGGTGGAATCAGGGTTTTTCCATCCTTTTGTTGCAGGTTTTCTGATTGCAGCACCACCGGGATGAACCCAGTCCTGTGCCTGTGAATAATAGAGCCCTACATGCATACCATCTTTTCTGCAGGCTTTAATCAGAGGAGCAATAACATCCTTTTTATAAGGAGTTGCATCAACAATATCCCAGTCTGTCACCTTCGAGTCAAACATACCAAAACCATCGTGATGCTTGGATGTGATAACTATATATCTCATTCCCGCATCTTTCGCAATATTCACCCACTCTTCGGGATTATACTTAACCGGATTAAAAGAGTTTGCATATTGCCTGTAATCAGATACCGGTATTTTGGCAAGATTCATTATCCACTCACCTATCCCATTTATCTTATGTCCTTTATAAACTCCTGCAGGAACAGAATAAACACCCCAGTGAATGAACATACCGAACTTGGCTTCTTTCCACCATTGCATTTTATCAACATGTTCCTTTTTTTCTGTTTTCTTTTTTTCTTCCTGTTTAGGAACAGAACAGTATGAAAATAACAACAGTGCTGCTACAACAACTGAAACAACTGTTTTCATAATTCATTAAAATTATATTTGCCCTACAAGCTCTTTGATAATATGAGTCATTTTAGGCTCAGCTTTGGCTGCTACCTGCTGTATTTCTTCGTGTGATGTTTCAACAATTTTTCCCTCTACCCCCATATCGGTAATAATAGATATTCCGAAAACTCTCATGTCCATATGGTGAGCTACAATAACCTCAGGAACAGTTGACATTCCAACAGCATCACCGCCAAGAATCCTAAACATCTTATATTCGGCAGGAGTTTCAAGCGTAGGACCAGTAGTACCAAGATATACTCCCTGTTCAAGCTTTATTCCTTCCTTATCGCCTATAGTAACAGCTTTGGCAATAAGCTCTTTATCATATGTCTCACTCATATCGGGGAAGCGAGGTCCTAGTTCATCATAATTTTTACCCAAAAGAGGATTTACCCCGAACATATTTATATGATCATTAATTATCATAATGGAACCGACCTCATAGTCAGGATTCAAACCTCCACTGGCATTTGACACTATCAATGTCTCTACACCAAAAAGCTTCATCACACGTACAGGGAAAGTTACTTTTTTCATTGAATAACCTTCGTAATAATGAAAACGTCCCTGCATTGCCATAACCGGAACACCACCAATAGTTCCGAAAATAAGACGACCTTTATGCCCTTCAACCGTAGATACCGGAAAGTTTGGAATATTCTCATACGGCAAACTATCGACGATATCGATTTCATTAACTAAACCTCCCAGTCCGGTGCCAAGAATTATACCAATCTTTGGCCTCAACTCTGTGTTCTCATTCAGATATTTAACTGTCTTTTTTATTTTTTTCAACATAGCTATATATTAATTGGTTAAACTTCTCTTGTTCATTAAACAGAAACTTCAGCTTTATTGGAACATACCATAAGTGCCTTTTAAATTCATCATCCATCCACGGCATATTTTCCAATCGTATTTTATCCTTTTCTGTTGTAATTACAGCTTTCTCTTTCCCTTTTAAATCATCAAGTTTTTTTCGAACATAAAGATAATCCTTTTTAGTAAATGAATAATGATCCGGATAAATTACCTTATCCAACACATTATAACTTCGGGCGAGATATTCAAAAAACGGTTCAGGCCGTGCAATACCAGCAAGTGCGATAACGGAACTACCAACGGACAAGCCGGCAGAACTTCCGGATACATTTACCGGGTTAAGATATTCAACTGTAGTAAAAAACACCTGTTGATGATGTTCCGGTTTTAACTTTTTTATAAGAAACTTCTTTTCTTCAACTGTAATTCCTGACGGACACTTATTAACAACAATCACATCGGCTCGTTTTTTCCCTTTACGAGGCTCTCTAAGCTCTCCGGCAGGAAATGTATAGTCATTCCACAAAGGCCGGTTGTAATCTACAATAAGAATTTGAAATCCCGGTTTAACATATCTGTGCTGGAATGCATCATCCAGAACAATTACCTCGGGTAAGGTTTGATGAAGTAACTGCTCTATGCCTTCGGTTCGTTTCTCGGCAACAGCTACCGTAATTTCAGGAAACTTTGTTTGTATCTGTTTAGGTTCATCTCCTATCTCTGCGGCAGTACTTAACGCTCCGGCAATTATAACTCCCTTTGTTTTTCTCTTGTAACCTCTGCTGAGAAAAGCCACGGAATATTTATCCTTAAGCAACCTGATGATGTATTCGGTCAAAGGCGTCTTTCCGGTTCCTCCGACAGTGATATTTCCGATTGATATAACAGGTAATGGATATTCGACAGAATTAAGCCAACCAGCATCAAAAAGGAAATTACGAACAGACATCATACCTCCGTATAGGAACGACAATGGCAATAATAGTCTTCTAAACAATTTCACTGGACTGATTTTTCCCGGAAAACTCATGCTAATACTTCAGCAAATAAACAACTACTCAAATTAATTAACCGACATATCGAAAGGTAACCGTGCCTGAATCTGATAACCGTTTTTTAGACTCTCAACAGTTCTCAGCAACTTATAGTCCTCACCCAGAATATGTTTCCCGATAGTCATTTTAACATCTCCGGTAAGATCTTTTATAAATTGTTCAAACGGATCGGGAATTTTCGGCAGTTCAACAATCCTGTAGTTATCAAGCTTTGCCATATTTTTTGCCATTTCAATAGCATCACTAATATTGCCTAGTGTATCAACAAGGTTTATTGATACTGCATTTTCACCGCTCCACACTCTTCCCTGCCCTATTTCATCAATTTTTCCGGGAGTTGTATTCCGGCCATCGGCACAGCGTGTTATAAAAGTTTTATATCCCATCTCTATATATGCCTGCATCAGTTGTTTCTCATCCTGTGTAAATGGCCTTACTGTGGAAGGCATATCAGCAAATTTATTGGTTTTAACCCCATCGAAACTTAATCCAATTTTTTTCATTAATCCCTGTGTATTAGGAATCAAACCAAATATACCTATTGAACCTGTAAGGGTAACTGGCTGTGCTATGATCTTATCGGCGGCACAAGATATGTAATATCCTCCCGATGCAGCCAAATCTCCCATAGAAACAACAACCGGTTTTACTTCTTTAGCCAGTTTTACTTCTCTCCAGATTATTTCAGACCCCAGAGCCGAACCTCCCGGCGAATTAACCCTTAAAACAATTGCTTTTATGGAGCTGTCGCGTCTTGCCTTACGAATGGTTTTAGATAACTCTTTCGAATCTATTCCGTCCCGGCTGACACCGTCGATTTCACCTTCTGCATAAATCAATGCTATTTTATCTTTCGCAAATCCTTTTTTCCCGGAACGGACATAAACCTTTGAATATTTTTTCACCGATACAGACCTTACATCCTCATCATCATTTCTCCCTGTAAGTTTCTTCAGGTCACTTATAACTTCGTCTTTATATTTTAGTCCATCAATAAGTCCTGCATCAACAAGAGATTCCTGATCGCGAAACATAACCATTTCATCAGCCAGTTTCATTAAAGAATCCCTGCTTATTCCCCTTTGTTCAGATATTTTGCCGAGTAAATGGCCCCAGATAGAATTAATATATGTTTCTGTCTGCAACCTTGCAGGTTCACTCATGTTGTCACGAATAAAAGGCTCAACTGCAGATTTAAATTTCCCATGCTTTACAACCTGCATATCCACACCAAGCTTCTCTAATGTTCCGCGATAAAAAACCCTCTGTGCATATAGTCCCTTAAATTCCAGCAAACCTGACGGATTTAGGTAAATACTATCAGCAACAGATGCAAGATAGTATGCCCGTTGCGAATATACCGGAGCAAAACTGATTATAAACTTACCCGATTCTTTGAAATCTATAAGAGCATTTCTTATTTCTTCGAGTGTTGCAAAACCTGCATCGACCATACCCGGCTCAATATATATTCCCGCTATATTTTTATCTCTCTTGGCTTTTCTTATATCTTTAAGTATTACATTTAATCCTATTGCACCGGGAATATTCTGCATTGCACTAATTGCTTCGGCAAAAGGATCGTTAGATGTGCGTTCAACAACTGGTCCGTCAATATTCAGCACTAGAACGGTATTCTCCTTTATTTTCACATTATCATCACCCGAGCCTGCAACGGCAGCCATTCCGGCTATGAATACAAATATAAAAAAGATAACTATTCCGAATGTTACAAGACCTCCCAGAACAACTGCCAGAAAAAATTTAAAAAATTGTTTCATAATTATTATTTAATTTGTTTCATGTTAATACTTTTGAATATCGGTGTAAGCCGCAAGCGAATAACTAAAAAAGTCTTTAAATATAAAACATATTTATTAAAGTGGGACGATTAATTTTATTACTTGGCGGGAATGAGGGAGATACAAAAAAAATACTCTCTCACGCCCAGAACATGCTAAATGATGAGATCGGGCCGGTACAGGAAATCTCATCTCTTTACGAAAGCGAACCCTGGGGATTCAAAGCCCGGCAAAACTTTATTAACCAGGTAATAGAAATCGACTGTTCTCTTGAGCCGGATGAAATATTAAAAAAGACCCAGCAAATAGAAAAAAAGCTCGGCAGAACATTAAAAAGCACCAATGGATACTCTTCACGAATAATTGACATTGACATTCTTTTCTACAACAACATATCACACGACACACAGGAATTGAAAATACCCCACCCCCAGCTTCATAAACGTCTGTTCACCCTTTTGCCCTTATCTGAAAAATGGAATGACTTAATCCACCCTGTAATAAAAAAAGAGGTCGGGCAGCTATTAACAGAGTGTGACGACTCCGGATGGGTAAAAAAAATATAATCTCTTACCTGTAATCTGTCTCACTAAAGTTTTGTACCGAAAGCAAGATCTCCGGCATCACCTAGTCCTGGAACAATATATGACTTGGCATTAAGCTCATCATCGAGTGCCCCGATCCATAAAGTTACCGGCTCATCCTTAAGGGTTTCTTTTACATACTCAAGCCCCTCTTTACTGGCAATGATAGCAACCAGGTGAACATGAGAAGGTCTGCCACGGTGAAGCAGCGCTTTGTATGCCAAATCCATAGAATTACCAGAAGCCAGCATTGGATCGCTTAATATAACCATTCGATTATCAAGAGATGGTGACGAGATATATTCGATATGAATATCAAAATCGCCGTCTTCGGTATACTTACGGTAAGCTGAAACAAAAGCATTATCGGCACGGTCAAAATAGTTAAGCAATCCCTGATGAAGAGGAAGTCCGGCTCTTAAAATTGAAGCAACAACCACATTGTTTTCAGGTAAACTTTCTTCAGCAATTCCAAGCGGTGTTTTAACTTCTGTTTTTTTATACGGAAGAGTCTTACTTATCTCATAAGCAAAAATCTCTCCCATTCTTTCCAGATTACGCCTAAACCTCATTGGATCAGTCTGAATGGATACATCCCTTATTTCAGCCACAAACCGATTGAATATGGTGTTTTGCTCATTAAAAATGTTTATCTGCATAAAAACGAAACATTTAAGTAGTTTTTGTATCTATTATCAAGTAACTAAATTATTAAAAATACCAATATTATAAGCAGTTTAATCCTATTTTATGAAAAAAAGATAGAATCTGAACATTTTAAATTAAACTTAACACACTCATTTATGAGTATAATTTTTTCTTGTTTTTAGTTTTAATATCTTCGTTTCATATTTCTCGCACCTTCTTATATATGAAAGTTTCATTCTTAACAACAAGCCATAATCCCGAAGATGACAGAATATTCTATCATCAGGCGGTTTCATTAAAAAACGACGGACATTCTGTTGAGATTATCAGTACAAAAACGGACCAAAAAGAGAAAAAGAGAGGTATCAACATCAACAGTTTTAATGGGAACACACTTTCAAAGAAAGATAAAACAAATAAAATTATTGCAATCTTAAGCTGTTCGGAACCGGATATTATAATCTGCTCTGAACCACTTGCAATATATGCTGCCGACAAATTCAGAAGAAAAAAACATAATAAAGTTAAAATTATATATGACATAACCGAGTGGTATCCTTCAAAAAAGAACCTAGCAGGATTAAACATAATAAAAAAGCCCATAAAAGCTTTAACTCTTATTATTTTTAACCTGTATACAGCAAGAAAGACAGATGCTTTTATTTTCGGAGAGTGGTTTAAAAGCAGACCTTACAGGTTACTGTTTCCGAACAAAAGACATGTCTGTATTCCGTATTATCCCGACCTCACATATCTTACGCCAAAACAGCCCGGTATTTTATCTGACAAATTAAGGTTGTTATATTCAGGTAAGCTTAGTAAAGAAAAAGGATTTGGTAATTTTCTGAAAGTAATAAAGGAATTAAGCATAAAACGACCTGAATTAAACATTTATGTTAAAACAATCGGATGGTATATTAATGATGAAGAAAAAAACGATTTTGAAAAACAGATTAATGATTTACCAGAGAACATAAACCTTTCCCATTATCCTGTAATGCCTTTCCCCGACTATCTTAAAGTAATAAGTGATACAGATATTTTTCTCGACCTTCGTTCCGATGATATCGAAAACACACATTGCCTTCCTATCAAAATATTTTATTTTGCAGCTTTGAAAAGACCGGTAATATATTCCGATCTAAAAGCAATAAAAAAAGAAACAGAGATTGACAAATTCGGATTTCTGGTTAAGCCCCGCAACACAAAAGAAACAGTTGGCCATATATTAAATTACATCGAAGACAAACACCTTTATGATTTACATTGTACCAATGCAGAAAAGCTGGCAAATGAAAAATACAACTGGAAAATTATTGAAAACAGGTTCAAACAATTTGTAAATAATACTTTATCAGCAGGATGATATCAAAAGAAACAACATATACCATTTTTACCCGGACTATAATGGTCCTGGCAAACTTTTCACTGGTAATTATATCTTCACACATATGGGGAGATGAAGGAAGAGGTTTAATAGCATTGATTCTTGCCGATATTTCATTAATAACAATTTTAAATAACATATCATCCGGAAGCACAGTCTCGTACCATACGCCCAAAACATCGAAAAATAAAATTTTCAGTGTTCTTCTGCCTTTATCTTTCTTAACTACATTTATCGGTGCTGTAATATTCTCCTTCATACAAGGATTCCGTTATTTTCAGTTTTTGTTTTTAATTTCTTTACTCATTTCCTATACAAAAGGCATTTCGTCATATTGGCTCGGCAGAAAAAATATAAAACTTTTCAATTCATTCAGTATTTCACCGCCAGTTTCTATTCTAATAATAGTTTCGGCAATGTATTTCCTGTTTAATTTCACAGATATAAACATCTATTTTTACTCCTATTACATAGCATATGGAATTGTTGCAGCCACGGGATTCTATCTGCTGTTCAGAAAGGACAAATTCCACTTCGATTTCGATAAAAGTATTGTGAAAAAGATGTTATACTACGGAACTAAAAACGAAACAAGTTATTTCATACAATTTCTTAATTACAGGTTATCATATTTTTTTATTTCGGCATGGATAGGACTGGATGCCCTTGGAGTTTTTTCTGTAGCCGTTGCAATATCTGAGGCAATATGGATAATCAGCAGAAGCATATCATCAATACACTTCTCAAATATCATTAACACCGACAACCAAACATTAAAAATAAAACTGACAGAACAAGCCGCTTTTAACAGTTTTATACTATCATTTTTTGCAATGACTGTTTTATTTTTCACTCCTGATTCACTATTTGTTTTTGTCTTTGGTGATGATTTTGCCGGGGTAAAACAATTAATTATTTATCTTTTCCCAGGTATTATAGCCATAGCCGTTTCAAACATTTACGGACATTATTTTTCCGGAAACGGAAAGATGAATGTTCTGATAACCAAATCAGCTTTAGGGCTTATTACAACTACCATTCTTATTTTCACTTTACTAAAACAGTATAAACTTACCGGGGCCTGTATAATACTTAACGCAGCCTATATAATATCATCTCTGTACCTAATCATAATGTTTTACAAAGAAAAAAAGAAAATTAAAAATAACGTTTAGTGTAAAAACAAAACAGAATGAATAAAGTAAACACACTAATAATAGGTGCCGGAAGGTCAGGCACTACAACATTAAGCAAGTTAATGGAGAATCATCCCAACATATGTTTCTCAAAAATCAAAGAGGTACATTACTTCTCCATTTCCGACCTTTATAAGAGAGGGGACGATTATTTTCATTCCTTTTTTTCCGATTGTAAAAACAAACAGATAATTGCATCAGCCGATACTTACCTTTTGCCTGCCTATAATGCCATAAAACGCATAAAGAATTACAATCCGGAGATGAAAATTATTGTTATGCTACGAAATCCTGTCGATCGGGCATATTCATCATATAACTATTCCGTTAATTATGGTTATCACAATAGCTATGAGAATTTTACCGATTCTATTAACAAAGAAGAAAACATTGAAAACGAGACCGACATTGTAAAACTCAATAATCTTGGTCATTTCTATTGCAGCCTGTATTACAAGCATCTTGAAAGATGGATGTCTGAGCTGCCTGCCGAAAACTTCCTGTTCTTAACAATTAACGAACTAAAAAACAGTACTGATACATTTAATTCAAAGCTGTCTGAATTTCTTGGAATAACCCCGTTTAACGATAATTCGACCGGAAGCAAGAAGCATAATGCAAATGCAATTCCCAGAAATAAAACAGTTGAACAATTTCTGCTTAACCGTGAAAATCCAT
>JAADEM010000064.1 GCA_013153405.1 Chlorobiota bacterium | reverse complement strand
AATTTAATATTGTTGTTTTTAATTTTTCTTTAGAGGAATAGATGATTACCTGAGGTAATTCATTCAGAGATTTCATAAAATCTATTCCGGACATTTCCGGCATCTCTATATCCAAAAATATGACATGTACTTTAGGAGCATCTTCTTTTGACATACCATTAATGGCATCAACAGCACCGGAATATGAGCCGACCAAATCAAGCCCTTCTGTTTTATTTATGAAATCCTCAATAATTTTGAGGGACAGCTTATCATCATCTATTATTATACAATTCATATGAAAAGTGTTTCTCCAAATTTAAGAAAAAATTAAAAACAACAATATTAAATTTTTGTTTACTGTGTATTTTTATTAATAAAACGTAATATTTCTTAATTAAGTGTTTAAGAATTCTTTTTCCCTTCGAAAAATCGTTTCTCAAGCAATTTACTTTTTTTTACTGAAGATCTTATCCAGTTTAGAAGAAGGTCGTTAGAGTCTTTTTCATTTAACTGCCAATCGATATCTGCTTTCCGGAGTTCATAGGTGAGATGATGGAGAATAATAGCAGCTGAAACCGAAATGTTAAAACTTTCGGTAAAACCATACATCGGAATTTTTAGAAATTCATCCGCATTATCGTAAACAATATCGGAAATTCCTGTAAGTTCTGTCCCGAAAACCAAAGCTGTCTTACCCTTTGTCAGGTCAAATTCCTCAAGGTTAACATCGTTTGTGTGGGGTGTTGTAGCAACTATACGGTATCCGTCAGCTTTAAGTTTATTGATGGCATCCAGAGTGTTGTTTTCTTTTTTTCTGTAATAATTTAAGGAAAGCCATTTTGAAGCACCTAAAGCTACGTCCGGATTTATTTTATATTCATTTTTGTTTTCAATTATGTGAACATCCTGTACGCCGAAACAGTCACATGTTCTGAGTACGGCACTTGCATTCTGAGACTGGTAAATGTCTTCAAGTACTACCGTAATATACCTTGTCCGGTTTTTCAGTACATCCTTGAATTGCGAGTAACGGTTTTCGGTAATAAATGATGAAAGAAAATTAATAAGTTCTTTGCTCATAACTGATTTAAAATAAAAAAGAGAGTACAACTGTTGCACTCTCTGATATTTTTTGTGACCATGAAGATTTAGTTAATTGAATCTGTCAGTTCACTACCGGCTTTGAATTTAACAACTTTCTTTGCAGGGATTTGAATTTCTTCGTTTGTACGGGGATTTCTTCCGGTACGGGCACTTCTTTCAGTTACGCCAAAAGAACCAAAACCTACCAAAGCAACACGGTCACCACTTTTAAGAGCATCACTTGTTACTTTTATGAAAGCGTCTAATGCTTTTTTAGCATCAGCTTTAGTTAAACCAGATTCACCAGCAATTGCATCGATTAATTGAGCTTTGTTCATAATAATTATAAATTTTAGGGTTAAAAACTAAATTCTTTAACTTTTGTTATTACAAATATAGATTTTTTAATGTGTTTGCCAAACAGCCCTGAAAAAAAATCCGTGAAAAAACAAAAAAAATAGATAAAAACACCTGTTTTTGTTTGTTACACTCACTTTTGAGCATATTTTCAGGTAAACTTAAAAGATATTCAACATGTATCAAAATATGAAACCTGATATTTAAAAAAGTGATTTCATCAATCATGTTGTAACAGCTTGAATATGCATCATAAAATCGTTTAACATATTTGCATATTCCGGAGAGCCTGTTATTGAAATATATTTCTTATCCACAGCTTCAACAAACTCCACATCCTTCAATAATACTTTCAGTGCATCATCAATATTTGCAAATTTTAAATGTACAAACGGACGTTTACGCTGATAAAAACCTCTTCCGGCTTTTGTTTTACCGGCTTTTACTCTGAGATAAACGGCAATATCGGTATGGTCAACCGAGAGTTGGTATATGCGATCGGGTTGCTTGTCCGTCCATGCCTTCATTTTTTCATCTCCATATTTGTTGAGTTTACTTAAAGCAGTGCTTACCATATACAGGGCAAGTTTTACCTTTAGGTATTTTTCATGTTCTTTTTTAGGCCTCACATCAGGCATCATAAGTTTTAGTCGCAATAACGCTGATATAATTTTAAATAAGAGAACTGATTTTGTGTATCCTTTTATCGATGGAAGAGCTGCTCCGCCTTTAAGAAAGGTGTTCATTTTTTTTACAGAACCAAACTTGAATACGATATCAGCTTTTTCAACGGGTTCAGGAAGGACTTCCAGTTCTCCATTGTTGAATATTAGTGTTGCCCCGGTGTATTTGTTGTCATTTTTTGCTTTAAATACAACAGTTGCATTTACTGTTTTAAATTTTTTTGCAATTGAAGGGTCGTCTTTTAACAGGACTTTGATAACCGGGAAAACTGCTGTAATGTATAGGTGTGCGGTTAGTAATTCATTTTTGTCAGCCATTATGATTAAAAATTAAGTTATACTTCATCGTCCCAGTCTTCATCTTCTTCGAAATCTTTACCCATTATTTCTCTAACTTTTTCTATTATGCCGTCGGCATCAAGCTTATAATAGGAGTAAAGGTCTTCGGGATATCCTATTTCAGCAAATTCATCTTTGAGTCCTATTTTTGTGAATGCACAGCCTTTACCGCTTTCAGCAATAACATCAGCTACAGCTGTTCCGAGTCCGCCAATAATGTTATGTTCCTCAACTGTGACAATACGACGTGTTTCGGTAACAGCTTTCATTATTGCATCTTTGTCTATCGGTTTTATGGTATGCATATTAATTACTCTTACACTTAGTCCGTCATTTATAGCAAGGAAATCGGCCGCTTCTGCAGCCTGAAGTACAGTTATCCCCATGGCAATAATAGTTATGTCGGTACCGTCGCGCACATCTACAGCTTTTCCTATTTGAAATCCGTATTCTTCCTTGTCATAATAGGTTGGTTCAAAACCTCTGCCTATCCTAATATATACAGGGCCTTCGTATTCCATAGCTGCTCTCACGGCATTTGCAGTTTCTATTCCGTCGGCAGGAACTATTACGGTCATGTTGGCAAAAGAGCGCATGATGGCAATGTCTTCTGTTGCATGATGTGTTGTACCGGCAGATGCAAATGAGACACCTCCGTGGGTTGCAATTATTTTCACATTGAGGTTCTGATAACAGATGTCTGTCCTAACCTGTTCGGCAGCTCTCATTGATGCAAATGCCGACATTGTTGAGACAACCGGCAGAAGGCCTGTTTTTGCCATACCCGCGGCAATGCCGAAAAGATTTTGTTCAGCTATTCCGGTGTTTATAAATCGTTCGGGAAACTTCTCTTCAAATAATCCTATTTTAGTTGATTTGGAAAGATCGGCAGTTAATCCTACCAGGTTTGGGTATTTATTACCCAGGTCGCAAAGTACCTTTCCGTATATTTCGGCCTGGGTAAGTTTATTTGCATCATATACATTCCACGTAGTTCCGGTAACTTCTTTACTCATATATTTTTAGTTTTTCGGCATTATTCCTTAATCGGTTAAACCATATTCGACATACATTTTATCTATTGAAGCATGAGCCTGTTCCCCAAGGAAAGAGTCAATAGCACCGTAGTGCCATTTGGTTTCGTCTTCCATGAAGTCAACTCCTTTCCCTTTGGTGGTTTTTGCAATAACAACTACCGGTTTGTCCTTTGTTTCGTGAGCTTTCTCAATAGCATCTGCTATTTGATTCATATCATGTCCATCAATCTCAAACACTTTCCAGCCAAAAGCTTTCCATTTGTCGGCAAGAGGCTCGACACCCATGACGTCTTCAACCGGACCGTCAATCATATGACGGTTACGATCTATGAAAAGAAGTAGATTGTCTACTTTGTAGTGTGCTGCAGTCATTGCTGCTTCCCAGTTGCTGCCTTCATTTAGTTCACCATCACCTGTCATGCAGTATGTATAAAAGTTTTTATTCTGAATTCGTGCTCCCAATGCCATTCCAACAGCCATTGGCAATCCGTGTCCAAGCGAACCGGTTGAAGCATCACACCCTGGTATTTTGTTAGCATCAGGATGCATGCCGAAAGGCGATTTGAATTTGTTAAAGCTGTCAAGTAGTTTTTTGTCGAAAAATCCTTTCTCAGCCAGCAACGGTATGTAACCTATTGCTGCGTGGCCTTTACTCAGAACAAACCGGTCCCTGTCGGGGTTATCAGGATTATTTACATCAATATTCATGTATTTAAAATACAGCATGACAAGAATATCGAGCATGCTCATGGCGCCTCCTACATGAGCTCCTCCGGCTTTCAGTGTAGTGTCAATCACGGAGTGACGAATGCTTCGTGCAGTTTTTAAAAGTTCTTTATATTCATCGTTTGTAAGCATAGCTTTATATATTATCAGATTTTGAATGTTTATTTTTCTTTTAATGCTTTAAATGCTTCATCGGCAATTTTTAAAGTATTATCAATGTCCTGGTCTGTATGGGCTGCTGATATAAACCAGTTGTGATGGGAGGTAAAGTAGGCTCCGCGTTTGGTGGCTTCGCCGCACCATTTCTGATGAAGCATAAGGGTAGGATCATCAGTGAGCCGGTAATAAGACATTGCCGGATGTCCGGTGATTTTAAGATTATAGCCATGATCTTTTGCGAGTTGTTTTAATCCTTCATTCAGTCTGGTGCCTGTTTTATACATCTTTTCCACAGAATTAATTCTCTTCATCTCACGCAATGTAGCTAATGCTGCAGCCATTGGTTCCGCCGAGAACCAGTAACTGCCGGTATGAAAAACATTTGCGGCAGCATTCATCATATCTTTTGTGCCAACCAGTGCCGAAATAGGATAACCATTTCCAAGTGCTTTACAGAAAGCTATAAGATCGGGTTTGAAACCGAAATATTCGTTTGAACCGCCCATGTGAAGTCTGAAACCGGTACGGACATCATCCACAATCAAAATTATTCCTTCATTTTTACAAAGATTTTCAACTTTTTGCCAGAAACCTTCTGCCGGCATTTCATTATCTTCAAATGTAGGATGATGATAAGGAGTAGATATTATACCTGCAATTTCACCTTTATGTTGAGTTACGTATTTCTCCAGAGCATCGTAATTGTTCCATTCACCCAAAACTATATCTTTCACATCGCTGAATGTTATGCCATGATGATCCGGAGACTGAGACCACGGTGCAGTTCCATGATAACCTCCTTTTAATCTTATAATTTTATCACGGCCGGTTTTTGCTCTTGCCACCATTATGGAATACAGAGTCATGTCGGCACCGTTTTTTCCGAAAAAGGCCCAGTCCGCAATGGGCACTGTATCTACAAGCTCTTGTGCCAGCTCAACCATTACTGCTCCCGGGCCTGTTCCGCAATTTACTTTTTTACGTTGCTCTTCGGCAGCTTTGTCAATTACGGGGTTGTTGTAGCCAAGTACCATAGGACCGTATGCACACATGTAGTCGATAAACTCGTTGCCGTCTATATCCCAGAAATGAGCTTTTTCGGCTTTTTCAATATAAAAAGGATAATCGGTTACGGGAACCAGCGGAGCGGGGCTGAAATGTCCGTAAATTCCGGCTGGTATAATATCTGCTGCTTTTTCAAATAACTCTTGTGATTTTTTATATGTATATGTTTTCATTTTTTTGTTGCTGGTTTGCCTTTAAATCTTTTACCAATGTATGTTAATTTGTTACTCTGCATATTCCTGAACCTTGTCCAGTATCAGGCTTAGGTTATCGAGCATTGGGATAATACCTTTAATCAGCACTTCGCCTGATGCAATTGCTTTAAATGGATTTGATTTGCCATTGAGAAAGTCATTTGCTGCGTTGAAGTCTCTCATCGACATAATTGCATCGGGTTTTACGGCAGGGCCACGGAATGCTTCCAGTTTACCACCTTTCGATGTGATATGAACAGCAGGACCGTCAGGTAATACTTCCATCTGTATAGTACCGTCGGGGATGTGACTGGCTGTTATTTTTGCTTTTTCATCATATGCTGCTATTGAGGGCAATGAGAATGCTGCAACAATCAGCGTCATTCTGGTGTTTAGCTCTATGTATGATTTATCAGGATTATCCACTAATTCTGGTTTCAGGTAGTACTCCAGCTTTTCGGTTATTTTTGTGAATTCTTTTTGAAGAAATCCCAGTTTGAAAAATCCTTTTAAAGGTATAGGGTTTGCTTTTCCTTCAAACATTCTGTTTAGATGAGCTGCCGATGTAAACCACAATATTACTGTTGGTTTTTTTATTTTCCCTTTTATTACCCGACAGGAATTATTTTCAAAAATTACAGATGCTTCTGGTCCGTTTTTAACCGTGAACTGAATTGAGATTTTTTTTCCGGTAATCAGTTTTTTTGCTTCATTATCGTATTTTATTAAATCTT
>JAADEM010000091.1 GCA_013153405.1 Chlorobiota bacterium | reverse complement strand
CTTCTTCGCTCTCGCTCATCGCGATGACGCCGGTATTCTGTCATATTCTCATTATGCCTCAAAAATTTGGGGTGAAATCTCGGAATGACGACTTTTTGGACATCCTCTACAACAATTACCAATATGAAAACATCTATTTTTGAATAAACGCAAACCTATATCTTTAACAAACCATTAATATTTTCATTCTTTTTTGTAACCTTTATCATCCCGGCAGTATCAAAAGAGAAACATTAAAAACAAAACGCTATGCACAATTACACAGCAGAACACATCACAACAACTATTGTCGTAGGATTAACTTTCATCAGTGCCTTTGCGGCAATGTTCTTTGCCTGGTATTTTTACATTAAAGCAAAACAGAAAGAACGAATGGCACTTATTGAAAAGGCCTCGGAAGGCATTGATGCGGCCAAACTGTTTGCTAAACCTAAAAGACTGTTTCGTTTTCCCTGGTTAAAACTGGGTATCTTAATTTTCTTTTTCACTTTGGGATTATCAGTGGGAGTAATTCTTTACAACCTCAAATTAAGTCATAGTGACTTTATACCTATTTTAGGATTTATGTTTGGCGGACTTGGAATGATCGCAGCACATTTTGCAGGGAAGAAAGAAGACACTAATAACGATTAACCCCGGCACTGTTAATGGACGAGGTATACATAAAACGGGTAATTGAAGGCGATATTGAGGCATTCCGGTTTCTGATCCGCGAATATCAGCATATGGCCTTCACCGTTGCCATGTCCGTGGTAAAAGACGAATTCATTGCGGAGGATGTTGCACAAGAGGCATTCATCAAAGCTTTCGAGAACATCAAAAAATTCCGTTTTCAGTCAAAATTCAGTACATGGTTATACCGGATTGTTGTAAACCTCGCATTTAAACAACTGAGAAAGATCAAACTGAAAGATGGTGATTTTATCACTGTCGAAAATGAAAGTACAGAATCATCACCTGACGGGTTCGACCGTTTAAGTGAAACCGACAGAAAACATTACATAAACGAGGCATTGAAACTCCTATCACCCAAAGAAGCATTGGCGCTGCGGCTTTTTTACCTTGACGAGAACTCAATTGAGGAAATAGTAAATATCACAGGATGGTCGGCGGCAAATGTGAAAGTCATTCTGCACCGGGCGCGCAGAAATTTCCACACAGCTCTTGACAGAGTTCTTAAACACGAAATGAAAACTATTTTATAACATAAACATGTTCCTGATGGATATACCAGATAACAGCAATAAAGACGACAGATTGAAGGAACTGCTTGGCAGCAGCCGGCTCGAAATGCCCTTCCCGGATTTCGAGGACAAGGTTATGGACCGCATAAAAGAAGAAGTCCGTGAAGGAAAAGCCATAGACAAAAATCTACGGCTGTCGTGGATATTCTTTGCACTGGGAACAGCTTTCGGCTTATTGCTTTCTGTGATACTTAGCCCGTCATCAATAGTTTTCGGGTTTCCTGTTTCCAAATTGGCTATTCCGGCCTATATCACCGGCGGAACTTTATTTCTGCTTTTTTTGGAACAACTGTTTAAGTTTACTTTTGAAAGAAAAAAGCATCACAACTGAACAACTTATTTCTTTCCGGCCAACCGGTCAAGTATCATCTCAAGATGTTTGTTGTTATCCGGTATCAGATAATCTGCCTGCGACAAAATCTGCTCCTCTGTTTGAATATGCGGAGCTTTTACCAACTCATCACGACAATTGGCCACTATCTCTTTAACCGAATATTTCGTGGTCTCAAAATGGAACTGTAAAGCCAAAACTTTTTCTTTGTACAAAAATGCCTGATTCCTGCATACATCAGACGACATCAGATGAACAGCTCCTTCGGGTGTATCAAAGGTATCACCGTGCCAGTGAAATGTAGAGAACTCATCCGGAATACCGGTAAGCAACGGATGTTTCTTTCCCTCTTTGGTGAGTTTTACCGGCCACCACCCTATCTCTTTTTCATCATTGGCATAAACATCAGCTCCCAGCACATGGGCAATAAGCTGTGCACCAAGACATACTCCTACGACGCTCTTCCCGGCATCAATTGTCTTTTTCAAAAATTCTTTTTCCTCATTCAGCCAAAGCAGGTTTTTATCAAAAATATTCATACTGCCTCCCATAATTACAAGCCAGTCAAAGTCATCTATACCTGGAAGCTTGTCTCCTTTATAAAAATGAGTAGATGAAAGTTTGTGTCCGTTATTTAATGCCCACTGCTCTATATATCCAGGACCTTCGAATGGCACATGCTGAAAGTAGTGTATCCTTAAGCTCATTTAATTCTGATTTTACTTATTCACAGGTGTTTATATAAAAATACAAAGCGTCGATATCCTTATTTTTACCCTTGACCGACAATTTATCGTACTTTCCGTTTACTTTTTCACGATACCCCTCAAACAGAAATCCGAGAACATCGATTAATGCATACTCGTCAGACTCCCGTATCACATAAAACGGAGAATCAGTAGACAATCCGTGACCGGAACTCAGAATTGCTTCCAACACAAGGTTTATCCTGTAAATCACCCGCTGAGTACCGGCTTTATTACCTGTATGTTCAAATGCATAAGCACGGTAATTCAATGCTTTTAGGTTAAATGGATTTACAACCAGAATAGAATCGGAAAACCGTATTATATTTTCGGCATCCAGATCTGTCAGTTCATTCATTCTGAAAAACACTCTCAGACTGTCTCTGTAACTTTTATTGCGATCGGTACGGAATTCATCGCTGAAAACAAAGCCGTAATATAGCAATCTCTTCTCTTTTAAAACAAGAGTTGTATCTGAAGACAAGTAACGCTTCATCAAAAAAGGATAGTAATATTTTGAATCCTTTTTAGTTATCTTTTTATTAATTCTTTTGCAGTCGGGTGCTTTATATTTTTGGGCCTGTAATGAAATATTAAAAGCCGTAATCAACAAAAATAATAAGACAGACTTGAGCATATGGCTGTTTTTTTATCGACAGCATAAAAATAATGAAAGTTTATAAAAATCATTAAATGTTATATCCCCTGCCTGCTTTTTATTTCGAAGCAGATTATTACATATCCTTATGATAAAAAACAGAGAGTGTCTAAAAAATACAACAGTAACGTCATTTACTCATTAAGCCCCAAATATTGGGGTAAAATCTCGGAATGACGACTTTTTAGACACCCTCCTTAATCAAATTTTAAAATAACTAAAATTATTTTCCAGTATTTTCAACTTCAATCATCAGAAAATTTTTAGGTATTTTATCACCTTTCTTCACATGTATGGCAACTATTTTACCATCGAAAGGCATAACTATCTGATTTCGCATTTTCATCGCTTCAAGAATAAGCAGAGGATCACCCTTTTTTACCTTCTTCCCTTTCCTTACAAAAATATCAACAATTGTTCCAGGGATATAAGATAAAATATTATTCGGGTTGGGCTCTTCATATTTTTTTCTGTTCTTAAACTTTTTGGTCAATCTGGTTTTATACTTCATACTGAGTATTGGAAAATCGACCAAATCATCAAATTTCTTAGCCATAGTCAATTAAAATTAAAATGGTGGAATACCGTGTTTCTTCTCAGGCTGAGAAACTTTCTTATTCTCCGATACTTCAATAGCATGCAACAGAAACTTCCTTGTTTCAGAAGGCTCAATAACGGCATCAATATAACCCTTGGCTGCAGCAACATACGGATTTGCAAATTTCTCCTTGTACTCTTCAACTTTTTTCTTACGCATCTCTTCCGGATTATCGGAAGACTCAATCTCTTTTTTGAAGATGATATTTGCAGCACCTTCAGGTCCCATTACTGCAATCTCAGCAGTTGGCCAGGCCATCATAAAGTCGGCTCCCAGATGACGTGAATTCATGGCTATATAACCTCCACCATATGCCTTACGCAGTATTACGGTAATCTTTGGAACAGTAGCTTCTGAATAGGCATAAAGAACCTTTGCTCCATGGCGAATAACTCCGGCATGTTCCTGATCAACACCAGGCAGATATCCCGGCATATCCTCAAATGTGACAATAGGAATATTAAATGCATCGCAGAAACGGATGAAACGTGCTGCCTTGTCTGACGAGTCAACATCGAGGACCCCTGCCAGCACAAGAGGCTGATTAGCAACAAACCCAACGGTTTCACCATTCAAACGGCCAAATCCTATCACCATATTTGCAGCCCACAACTCCTGAACTTCGAAGAAATCGGAATCGTCAACAACTGCCCTGATTATATCTCTGATATCATATGGTTGTCTCGGATCAGAAGGTATGAGGTTCTCGATTTTTCCTTTAAATTTAGGCGGTTTAGGCGGAAATGCCCTGGCTTTTTGTTCATTGTTCCAGGGAATAAAAGTGATCAGTTTCTTTATCTGATCAAAACACTCTTTCTCACTTTTTGCATAAAAATGAGCATTACCTGTGGTTTCGGCATGAACCCTGGCTCCTCCAAGATCTTCCATAGAAATATCTTCACCAAGAACAGTTTTTATAACACTTGGCCCGGTAATAAACATCTTTGTGATATTTTCAACCACGAAAACAAAATCGGTCAGAGCCGGTGAGTAAACTGCACCTCCGGCACAAGGACCTAATATTACCGATATCTGCGGAATAACTCCCGATGCAATTGTGTTGCGGTAAAATATCTCACCATAACCTGCAAGAGAATTAACACCTTCCTGAATACGGGCTCCGCCAGAGTCATTAATTCCAATCAGTGGGACCCGCATCTTGATTGCATGATCCATTATTTTAGTAATTTTACGAGCATGCATTAGTCCGAGTGAGCCACCTGCCACAGTAAAATCCTGTGCAAATACGCAAACGGGAGAACCGTAAATTGTACCTGTTCCGATAATAACACCGTCACCGTGAAGTTCTTTTTTATCCATTCCGAAGTCACGGGCTTCATGTTCTACAAACAGGTCATATTCCGTAAAAGAATCTTTATCGCAAAGTGCCTGTATACGTTCACGGGCAGTCATCTTCCCCATGGCTACCTGTTTCTCGATGGCTTTTTCACCACCTCCTTTTTGCACCTTTTCCCTTCTTTTACGAAGATCAAGAATACTTTTTTTCAATGACATAATTTAAATATTTGGTTTAACCATTTGTTACCCTGATGACTTAGCAAATTTCAGGATGTTTTTTCGTTACATAATTACTAAAATTTATTCTTATACGAAAAACTATTAACGAACATATTCTCTTTTGAAAGATACATAATTTAATCAGCATTGTAAATACCGGACTATTTCGGAGCTTTTATATAAAGAAATATTCCAATCATCATAAATACAATATTGGGAAGCCAAACCGCCAGTAATGGTGCCATATCACCATTAACGGCAAAAGTGGTTGACACCGTCATAAACATAATGTAAGTAAAACTTAGTGTTATGCCGATACCAATATGCAGTCCCATTCCTCCTCTGACCTTTCTTGATGCCAGAGAAACCCCTATCAGAGTAAGAATAAAAGCCGCAAAAGGATTAGCTATTCTTTTGTATTTCTCGATAAGAAACTCCTCCACGTTTCCAACACCACGCCTACGCTGTTCTTCTATATAGTTACTAAGCTGATCATTGGTCATCATCTCATAATAATTCCTCTCTTCCTTAAAGTCGGAAGGCTTTATTGCAATTACCGTATCCATCTTATTTCCGGTGGTAATTTTCTGATGTTCATCGTCAAAGAGCTCTCTTAAAACATAATACCTTAAAATCCAGTGTCCTGTGGTTGTATCATATTTAATTGACCTTGAGGATAACTTCATTTTCAGCTGTTTGCCATCGAACTTCTCAAGATCAAAATATTCACCTCTGTCATTATACGAGTAGTAATTACCCATATAAACAAATACACCAGGTTCTATCTGCATGTGAATATTTTTCTGACCTGTCTCACGCCGCTTTTTAACATACCTGTTTTCGAATCTGAGCCGAACCTTATTAGCCGGAGGTATAACATATCCACTCAGGTAAAACGAAAAAACAGAAATTATAAGAGAACCGAGAAAATACGGAAACATCAATCGTCTGAAGCTAACTCCACTCGACAGAATAGCAATAATTTCAGTGTTATACGCCATCTTTGACGTAAAAAATATAACCGAAATAAACACAAACAGAGGAGTAAAAAGATTGGCAAAATAAGGAATGAAATTTTTGTAATAGTCAAAAACAATTGCCTCGAGGGGTGCCCCCTTTTCCATAAAATCATCGATCTTTTCCGTAAGGTCAAAAACCACGGCAATACTCATAATCAGAGCAAGGGAGAAGAAAAAAGTTCCAAGAAATTTTTTCAGTATATAAAGATCAATCTTTTTCAAAATGTATTTTTTTAAAAACAAATTTCAAGAAAATAAGTTACGCACAAACGAGC
>JAADEM010000009.1 GCA_013153405.1 Chlorobiota bacterium | reverse complement strand
ATTAAGAATTTCTTATGGTCGGAATATATTCCGGTTCAGAGGATGCTTTTGATTTTCTTTTTCGGAAATATTATCGTAAGCTCTGCTCTGTTGCTATTATGTTACTTAAAGATGATGATTTGTCTCAAAGCATTGTTCAGGAGTGTTTTATTTCTTTCTGGGAGAAGCGCAATACGGTAAAAGAGATAAACAATATCTATGGCTTTTTATCATTTATGGTAAGAAACAAATCGTTGGATTATTTGCGTAAGATGAAAGCTGAACAATCGGCTGTTAACAAAATGTATGAGGATTTTCATGAAAATTCTGAGAATGAACATTATGAGTTGAGTGAACTGGAGCAGCGAATTCTGGAAATTCTTAATAATATGCCGGAAAGAGCAAGAATGGCTTTTCAGTACAGCAGATATGACGGTTTGAAATACACAGAAATCGCAGATAAAATGAATATCACAACAAAGGCTGTGGAAGCTCTTGTCAGCAGAGCATTAAAAACCTTGCGTATAGAACTGAAAGATTATCTTCCTTTTTTTGTCTTTATGCTGAATTTTATAAAAAAATAGATTTTGCATATAGGGTATCGGCATTTCATTTACGTCTTAATATAAAATAACGTAAAGAAGATGTCAGAAGAATTTGAAATAATCCTTGTAAAATATTTTACAGGAGAGGCTTCATCAGAAGAAATAAAACGTGTGGAAGAATGGAAAAACAGCTCTGCTGACAACCAGAAAGAGTTAGACCGCTACCGGATATTGTGGGAAGATTCACAAAGATTAACTCTTTATAGTGATGAGAGAGTAGAAGCCGCACTGGCTGAGACCAAAGAGAAAATACCTGAGTTTAAAAAGAATAACTGGTTCTTTTATGTTCGTCAGATTGCGGCTGTATTTATACTTTCCGTTCTTATAGCTTCATTGTACAATTATTTTTCAGAACAGGGCAGTAGTTCTAATAAATACAAACAGCCGGCAATGCAAGAAGTTATTGCGCATTGTGGTATGACTACCCGAATTGTACTTCCCGACGGTTCTCCGGTTTTTTTGTTTCCCGGTAGTAAATTAAAGTTTCCTGTTGTTTTTACCGGTGATGTTAGGAACGTTAAACTTGAAGGAGAAGCATATTTCAAGGTAACTGAAAATAAGTCGATGCCGTTTATTGTTAATACAGGTGAGTTGAATGTAAAAGTATTGGGTACCGAATTCAACGTGAGGGCAAATCCTGACGAGGACTTTATTGAAACCGTACTTGTAAAAGGTAAGGTTCTGATTGAAAAAAATATAGGGGACAGGTCAATCTCTCTAAAAACATTAAAACCGGCACAAAGGGCTGTTTATTGTAAAAAGAATAAAAAGTTATCTCTGAAAAATGTAGATAATACATCAAATTATACAGCATGGACTGAAGGTACCTTAGTGTTTGACGGAGCACCGCTGGGAAAAGTTGTTAAAAAGCTTGAGAAGTGGTACAATGTGAAAATTGAAATAAAAGATGACAGACTGAAAAAGTTTAAACTGACCGGAAAGTTTTACAATGAGCCAATTGAAACGGTTCTGGCTCTATTGCAATATTCATCAACATTCAAGTATAAAATTTACAACTCAGATAAAGACAACAGAATTAAACGAATAGTATTAACCTATAACTAAAAAATTATGCCTATGAAAAATACCGAAACGAATTAACCCCCAAAAAAACAGGAAAGTGCTGCAACACTTTCCTGCAATCAATTAAAATTCCCTGCTGCAACAGGGCAAAGTCTAATTAATTAAAACACATCAAATTTATGAAAAAAAATTCATTTTATGACCGGAATACCCATGGTCTTTTCAGTCAAAAAGCATACCGGATTATGAAATTAACACTGGTAATGATGTTGGTCGGAATTCTGAATGTATATTCCGGCAACTTATATTCGCAAAGTGAAAATGTTACAGTCAGCCTTAAGAACACTTCGGTAAAACAGGTACTTAAGGAGCTTGAAAGCCTCACGCCGTTTACATTTCTTTATAATGACGAATTGGTAGATATCAACAGGAAAATCAGCATTAATGTAAAGGATAAGGCGCTGAAAGATGTTCTTGATGATATCTTCAGTAACTCGGAGGTTACCTATAAAATTATTGAGAACAGGATTATTCTGATTCCTACAAAAGATAAAATCTTAAGTTCGGTCAATCCTCAGGAATCAATAACTATAACAGGAACAGTGACAGATAAATTCGGAGACCCTATTCCCGGAGTATCGGTGTATATAAAAGGTACAACCAAAGGAACAATAACCGGAGTGGATGGTAAGTATTCACTCGTTGTATCAGGTCCCGATGATGTTATTGTTTTCAGTTTTATCGGATTTACACAGCAGGAGATAACCGTTGGAAACAGAAGAACAATAGATGTTACCCTGGTAGAAGAGATTACTGACCTGGGAGAAGTTGTTGTAACAGGTTACGGAACCGTGACAAAAGAGGCTTATACAGGTTCAGCATCTGTTGTTTCGGCAAAAAAAATAGAAGAGCGTCCTGTTGCATCATTCCAGGATGTGCTTAGGGGAAATTCTCCAGGTACTCTTGTTACCGGTACAGGTCAGCCGGGAGTTATGAATACTGTTCGCCTGAGAGGTATCAGTTCAATGAATGCGTCAAACTCTCCGTTATACGTTATTGACGGGGTAATTATTGACATCTCAAATATTTCGGGTAGCAGCCAGTATGCTATAAACCCATTAAACACAATTAACCCTTCTGATATAAAATCTATTACAGTACTGAAAGATGCAGCATCAGCTTCCCTGTACGGTTCCAGGGGTGCTAATGGTGTAATTGTTATTACTACCAAACACGGGCTGAAAACAGATAAGCCAAAGTATAGTGTAGATTTTCAGGCTGGTGTATCAAATATATTTTATGCAAGTAAGCCGGATCTGGTAAATGCTGAAGAGTTTACCGAGTTGTGGCTGGAAGGTGAGATGCATTATCAGATAAGAAGAAAAACAGGTTACGATGAGTTTTTTGAAGAAGTAAAAAAACTTTATGCCGATAAAGATAATTATTATGTAAGTGGTAGAAACTACCATGAGTGGTACGAATATGCACAGTATCAGTTTAATAAGCACTTCAGAATATGGAACCCGTATGAAGACGACTGGTATGATTATGATTTCTTTGGCGAAGATGCAGATAAACTTCCTGATGTAAACTGGTATGATGAAGTAACACGCAGCGCTTCATTCCAGAAATTTAATGTTTCAACCCAGGGGGGAAGTGGAGCTATGAATTATTATGCTTCTCTTGAATATTTTAATCAGGAGGGTATTCTTTTAGGTAGTGATCTTCAGCGTTACTCTTTAAGAATGAATCTTAATTCCAAACCTGAGGGAGCTCTTGTACACTGGGGATTGAATAACTATGTGTCGTACAATGACCAGAACGGTCCACGTGCAAATGCTTATGGATATGAAATGCCACAGTATACAGCTTTGGCTATTGCACCTGTAGCTCCGGTTTATCTGGATGACGGTTCTTTTAACACTCACTTGCCTAAAAACGTAAACGGTAATCATAATCCTGTTGCCGATGCAAAGGTTAATGAACACAAACGTCCGCAAACCAAGGTGCTTACATCTGGTTGGATTCAGATAAATTTCACAAAATGGTTAAACCTGAACAACCGTGCAAGCCTTGATTATACATATGCCAGAAGAAGAGAATGGTATAATAAAGACTTTGGAAGCGGTATTAAATATAAAGGATATTTGTACGAGAGAGACGCACGACGCAGAAAAATAATGAATACAACATTGCTTAATTTCAATCAGACTTTTAAAGGAAAGCATAACGTGAACGGATATGCCGGTATTGAAATAGAAGATATGAAGTATGAATATACCACTGCAACCGGAACTAATTTCCCTACTAATAAAACTCCGTACTTAAGTGTGGCAGCCACTCCTTATGCAATAGGCGGTGCAGGCTCTACATATGGAATGTTTTCATTCCTTTCAGCAGTCAATTATTCACTTAGTAGTAAATATTATTTGTCAGCAACATTTCGTAGTGACCAGTCATCACGATTTGCAGATGACTACCGTACAGGGAATTTCTGGTCGGTATCGGGAGCATGGAGAATTTCAGAAGAAGAATTCATGCAGTCGCTTACTTTCCTTGATAATCTGAAGATAAAGGCCAGTTACGGTACAAACGGAACATTACCTTCCGAATATTATGCATGGCAGTCGCTATACTCATTCGGAGCCGACTATATGCTGGAACCGGGTGGTGTTCCTGCCAGTATTGCAAACGTAAAATTAACATGGGAAGAGAATAATATTTTTAATGTGGGATTTGATGCCCGTCTGTTTAACAGAGTTAATCTTGGTTTTGAGTTTTATAACCGTACAACCGAAAATCTGCTTCAGGATGTGCCTATTTCAGGAACAGCAGGCTTTACAACAATGCTTGTTAATTCTGAAGCCAGTTTGCAGAATAAAGGTATCGAACTCGATGTTAGTACTGATATCATAAGAACAGAAAACTTCCTATGGAATATGAACTTAAACTTTGCATGGTTGCATAATGAATTTTCAGGTTTGGATCATGATATCATGAGCTCAACGCAGATTCAGCGTAATGGCGAAAGTTATTATACATGGTTTATGCCAGAATGGGCCGGAATTGATCATGAAACAGGAGAACAGCAATGGTATTATACCGATGAGAACGGTAATAATGCAATTACAAAAAATTATGCAGAAGCTGAAAGACGTATACTTGGCAAGGCTCTTCCTGATTTTAATGGTGGTGTTTCAACAACCTTTTCGTGGAAAGGCCTGGAACTTAATATGTTGTTTACCTATGCTCTCGGTTTTAAAGTTATCGACTATACCGGTCGTGTGGCAACCAAGAATGACGGGTACAGAGACTACAGGGGAATTGAAAGGGATCAGCTAGATCGTTGGACTCCGGATAATCCGGAAGGAAAGAATCCTATTCGTGTAAATTCAAAAGGTACATGGGACAGATACAGGTCGTCACGTTATCTGTATGACGGTGATTACATTAAGCTTAAAAATATAAAGCTGCAATACTCAATACCTCAGTCTCTGGTTAATAAACTTAAAATAAGTAGTATCAGTGTCTTTGCTCAGGCAGAAAATCTTTGGGTTGCCACAGATTTAAAAGGATATGATCCTGAAATATCATTAAGCGGCTTCCGCTCTCCGGATCAATATCCTACTGCAACTACATATACCGGAGGAATTAAAGTTAACTTTTAAAAGCAAGAACAATGAGAAAAATATTTTTAATACTTACTGTAATATTTATGGGGTCACTTTCATCGTGTGATGATTTGCTTGAAAAGACTCCTTATACATCGATTCCCGACTTTGAAATGTTCACAGACGTGGAAGGTGCTCAGGGTGCTCTGAATGGTATTTATGATCGTTTGACTAGTGCAAACTACTACGGACGATTGATTTATGCATATGAAGGCTCCAAAGGACCAGACTTTTATGTTGAAGACACAGGTAATCGTTTTGAAACGGAAAATGCATATCGTGAAACTTCGGTGTCAAGCGGTTATGGTACCAGTGCATGGAATACTATATATAAAGTAGTATTTCTTTGTAATAATGTACTTGCCAATATAGATCTTATCGAAGGAGATGAAAATGAAATAAGAAGAATAAAGGGAGAAGTATATGCTCTCCGGGGACTTGCCTATTTCGATTTAATGCGCTTGTTTGCTTATCCTCCTATATTTTCGGTTAAAGGAGGTGCTAAATACAATGATAAGTATAAGTGGGGAGTACCTTTGATTCTTTCGCAACAGGATAATATTGATGCTGCTACTGACTCCCCGGCAAGAGATGAGGCCGGAGTCTGCTACGACTTGATAATAAGCGATTTTAAGACTGCTATTACCAATCTGGATGGTATCTCCGCATCAAAAGGAAGGGTAAGTTATAATGCTGCTAATGCCCTACTGGCCCGTGTTTATCTTTATCTGGGAAGATGGAACGATGTGATAAGTGCCGGCGAGATTGCTGCAACTACCGGATCTATGATTTCGTATAGTGATTACAACACAACCTATTATCAGCCTTATAACAGTGAGAATTTGTGGGAACTGGATTACTCAGAAACCGATAATCTTGCTTCAAACTCATTGAATTATCTTGTACGTAATCCGACTATTGACAAGCCTGGCGATCCTCATGATGGCGAAATAGCTGCAAATATTGGTTATGCCGGCTATGGTGGAAATGTATACCTGAGGCATGCTTTAATGGAAATTCCCACTGATGTTCGTCAGTATCTGATTTGTGATAACGAATTAGGAGATTCAACAGGAATCAGAAAGTATATAGGTCAAAATGGAAATCATAATGTTTTTAATATTCCGATAGTACGTTTACCTGAGGTTTACCTCACTCTTGCAGAAGCATATGCAGAAGTAAACAATCTTGCCAAGGCTGAAGAGAACCTGAACTATGTGTACGAAGCAAGAACAGGTTTGACTTATACTGCAACATCACAGGCTCAGACAATTACAGATGTGCTTGCTGAACGTCGTAAGGAATTGGTACTAGAAGGACATACTTACTGGGATCATTTCCGCCGTTCAATACCTTTCGACAGAGAACCTGAAGGAAGTGTAAGTGATGATGTTTCGCATATCGATTTTGAGAATCCAAGTCAGACACCGACAGGAACCATGTATCAGTTTGTGTACCCGATACCACAGGATGAAATGGAAGTAAATCCAAACATCAGAGATCAACAAAATCCAGGATATACCCCTTATACCGGTGATTAATTATATGTGTTAGTAAATAACAAAGGCTGTTTCGGCAGTCTTTGTTATTAAATTTTTTAATATCCATTTATGTCTAAGTTACTATTTTTTTGGCTCTCATTTCTTCTCATCTTTTCTTTTTCTAATTGTGATAAAAATGATGAGATAAATGATGATGATACAGAAAATACGGAGTCTGAAATTACTGCATCGATAGATGGTCCGTATATCTTTTATGATAATGATAAAATTATAGATTATACTGTTGATGCACAAGGAAAGTTAGATTCCGCATACGTTTCATATAATGATGAGCTGAAAGTGATAGTTCCTTACAGAGATCCTGAGGCCTTTAATTTTATATTAAAAGAAGAATTGCCTGAAAACGAATCTGTTTATGGCGATGACAACAATAAGATATTTGCAGTATCGGATATTGAAGGGAATTATTATGTACTTACTAAACTGTTAATTGGAAATGGGATAGTAGATAATGAGCTGAACTGGACATTTGGGACAAATCATCTTGTTCTGAACGGAGATATGGTTGATAGAGGGCAACATGTTACTCAGGTTTTGTGGTTGATTTATAAATTACAGTATCAGGCAAAACAGGCTGGAGGTACTGTACATTTTATTCTGGGTAATCATGATGTTATGTGTATGGCCGGTGACAGCAGGTATGCAGATCCTAAATATCCGGAAATGGCTCATAAGTTAAATATTGAATATAAAGAACTATATGGTACCGATACGGAAACAGGAAGGTGGATGCGTTCTCAAAACGCAATAGAAAAAATAAACGGTTATGTTTTTGTTCATGCCGGAATAAGTCCTGATATCCTTGAGTTAGGTCTTTCGTTTGAAGAAATTAATGAACTTATGCGACCTTATTACGGAATGACAATTGATGACTCGGTTCCGGAACAGGTTTATAAATTATTTAAAACATCAGGGGTTTTATGGTACAGGGGATACTTTCAAAGTAAAGATGGTGCTTATGATAAGGCAACCATTGATCAGGTTAACGAGATTCTGAATTACTATGATGCAAAAAATATAATTGTTGGGCATTCAATTGTGGAAGAAATTACACCAATTTATGAGGGCAAAGTTATTGCAATGGACGTTCATCATCCCGACAGTGACTATTCTGATCTTCCTTTTCAGGCATTGTTGATTGAAAACAATGAACTGTACCGTGTTGATGAAAAAGGTAATAAAACAAGATTAAATTAAATATTTTCTGCGCATCAGGTTACGAACATTTGTATTAAATTTGATTAAAAGAGGGGAACCTGCCACTTTTGTGGCAGGTTTTTTTGTTATTTATTCCGGATAAAAACTGATTTTAAATGAAAATATATCAGAAGATTATCTGGTTGCTGATATCATAAGGAGTGATATTTAAATTTCAGAACAAGACTGTTAACGAAATAGATTGTGTGGAATCTTAATGATATTTTCATAACATCAGAGATTTTTTTATAAAAAATTTTACATTTGTTTTTTATTATAGATATAGCTCTAATGTTAAAGAATATACTATTAGTTGGTTTTGGAGGATTTGCAGGAAGTGTTGCCAGATATTTTGTATCTAAGCTAAATCTTTCTGTTGAGTTTTATTCTATTCCGGTTGGAACATTAACTGTTAATATCATCGGAAGTTTTATTATCGGATTTTTAGTGGGAATTGCTGAAAAGAGTATGTTAATGCCTCAGGAACTTCGCCTACTTCTTATGGTAGGCTTTTGTGGAGGATTTACGACCTTTTCATCGTTTGCCAACGAAAATATTATGCTCATGCACAATGGACAGATTATAACACTGCTTTTTTATACCGGATTAAGCATCTTTTTTGGTTTCCTTGCTGTATATCTGGGATTTGTGACGTCAAGTGCTTTGTGATAAGCTGCTATTTATGTAGATTGAAAAGCATGTTTTACATTACTAACAAATTACTATTATGGAAGAATACAGCGTCTTAAGGTTTTATGCAAGTACTACCGACAAAATTCATAATGAGCTTTTATACGAATATATAGTTTATAAAGCTAAAGAGAAAAACATCTCAGGTGTTACTGTTTACAGGGGGGTTATGGGGTATGGCCTTAGCAGTAAACATGTGAATACATCCCGTTTCTGGGAGCTTGTTGAAAAACTGCCGGTTGTAATTGAAATGGTGGATAAGACGGAGGTTCTTGAAGAATTTTATGAATATATTGAACCGATATTGAAAGAAATGCCTAAAGGATGTATGGCATATATGTTGCCAGTGAATATGAAACTGATGAAAAAAGGTGGATAGTAAATAATTATTTTGATTATGGAAGTGAATTGGGTAAAATAAGAAGTAAATAAACAATATCTCAGGAACGATACCCTTGTCAATTGTTTAAACCTGATTAGGTAATACAAGGGATGAAAACTAAAAAAGCTTTCTGTAGATACAGAAAGCTTTTTTTATATTTTAATAAGATATTCAGAATTATTTCTGATTGAAGAATTCTTTAGTTTTGTCGTTAGGTACTATCTCCTCACGGAACGAGTAAGCCCCTGTTTTCGGCGACTTTACCATCTTAATCACTTTTGTGTGACCTTTACCTTCACCTTTTTGTAATGTTGCAACTGCTTTCTTAGCCATAACTTAATTATTTTATTTCACGATGAATAGTATATCGCTTCAATATAGGATTATACTTTTTTAATTCCAATCTGTCAGGAGTATTTTTCCTGTTTTTGACGGTAATGTACCTGGATGTTCCTGGCATTCCGCTGTTTTTATGTTCAGTACACTCCAAAATTACCTGAACGCGGTTACCTTTTCCTTTTTTAGCCATTGTACTCCTTTATTAATAGTTTTTAATAAATCCTTTTTCTTTTGCACTCTTCAAAGCGGCTGAAACGCCAACTTTATTAATCAGTCTCAAACCTGCGGCAGAAACCTTAAGACTTACCCAACGGTCCTCCTCGGGCAAATAGAACTTTTTAGTAAACAGGTTAGGGTAAAATCTACGTTTCGTTCTTCTTTTTGAGTGAGATACGTTATTCCCAACCATTACTTTTTTACCTGTTATTTCACAAACTCTTGACATCGCTCTATAATTTTTTTCTGATACGTTTTTCAAACAGAGCGCAAAATACGTTATTTTTATTCAAAAAAACAAGCGTATTGCTTATATTATTAAGCTTTTTTATAAAATTTTCCTGTTTCAAGATATTTTATCAAAAGAACAAGTCCGTATTCGGCACTTCGTTGTATGTTTCTCTCTCTGATTTTACCAAAAGAAAACATTATGCTGAATGTTTTTTCAGGTGTTGAAATTGCTATCCATACAGTACCTACTGGTTTACCTGGGATAACAACAGGTTTGGCACCAACGGTTCGTGTTGAGCAGCGACTGTAAACTGTTTTCTCTTTTACTTCGCCTCCCGGTCCTGCAATGCCTGATGTGGCTATGGCATAATCGGTTTTCATTAATTTTCTGGCACCTTCTGCCATTTGCTCAACAACTTCGCGGCTTACTGCTCCATAGGTTTCCAGTGTGTCATGTTTTACTCCGAGAACCTCTTCTTTAATACTATTTGCGTAGGCGATAACTCCACCTTTAAAATATTCTGAACTCCCTGGTATTGCAGTTATCAGATGACCAATAGTACCACCTGTGCAGCTCTCGGCCGTTGCCACAGTTGCTTTTTTCTCTTTCAGAAGCCTGCCGAGAATGGCAGCAGGAGGTTCATCTGCATAACCATAGATGTTGTTACCTATGATTGTATCTAGTTTTTTTACTTCATTTTTTACAAGTGATTCAAGATATTTCTTGTTTTCACCTCTTGCTGTTAAGCGCAGACGTACTCTTCCCGGAGCAGGCAGGTATGCAAGCGAAATCTCTTTGGGCAAAGCATTTTCCCAATCGTGAAGTTTTTCTGCCAGTTCGGCTTCAGGATAATCAAAAACCAGAATAGTTTGGTGGATTATGACACCGGAATTGAATTTCTTTTTGAGTCGGGGAATTATCTCATCCTTAATTGCCGTTTTCATCTCAAGCGGGACACCGGGCATTGAAACTACAATTTTCCCGTTTTTTTCAAACCACATTATAGGGGCTGTTCCCACTTTGTTGACGATGGGAGTGCAGTTCTCGGGTACAAGAGCCTGTGCTTTATTAAGTTCGTTCACGGTATTCAGTCCGCGGCCTTTAAGGAATTTCTGCACATTATTGTACATCACCTCATTAAACACAAGCTTTGTGTCAAACAGTTCAGCAAGAGTCTTTTTTGTGATATCGTCTTTGGTTGGGCCAAGTCCTCCTGTGATTAAAACTATATCAACCCGTTTCAATGCCTCTGTAACAGTATCTTTTATTTCGTCGGCATTGTCAGAAATTGATGTTATACGATTAATGCTGAAACCTTCTTTGTTCAATTGTTCACCTATCCAGGCCGAATTGGTATCTATCACCTGGCCTATCAGCAGTTCGTTTCCTATGGTTATTATTTCGGTTTGCATTTGTCCCCTCCTAAGAAATTGTCTAAAAAGTAAGTTTTCTCGCAAAGGCGCAAAGACACAAAGAAAAATTAGCATTATATCTCAAATAGTTAACTTTGCGGCCTCAGCGCCTTTGCGTGAGATTTGCATAGATTCTATTCTTTTTAGACAGTCTCGATTTATCCTTTAATGTTATGTGATTTACCCCTCTTTTTCCTCCCCTTGGGGGAGGTAGGGAGGGGCTTGTTATTAAAAATTATTATCCCCGTCTATAAGGTCTCCTATCGAACCCAGTATGCCACCTTCTCCGCGTCGGCTGCCGCCTGCACGGGGAGCTGAAGCAATGATACGATCGGCAAGACGGCTGAACGGCATAGACTGTACCCAAACTGTTCCGGGACCGGTCATGCGCGCGTAAAAAATTCCTTCTCCTCCAAACAGGGAATTTTTGATTCCGCCAACATACTGAATGTCATAATCAACAGTTGATGTAAAAGCTACAAGACTGCCTGTGTCGACATTCAATACTTCACCCTGGTTCAGGCGTCTTTCGTATAGAGTGCCTCCTGCATGAATGAATGCCATTCCGTCGCCTTCAAGCTTCTGAAGGATGAACCCTTCACCTCCGAAGAATCCGGCTCCAAGACGTTTCGTAAACTCAATTCCGATTGATACACCTTTGGCTGCACATAGGAACGCATCCTTCTGACATATCAGTCTGCCGTCATACAGAGTAAGGTCTATCGGAATAATCTTTCCCGGATAAGGAGCGGAAAATGAGACATGTTTTTTTCCGAGTCCGTTGTTGGTAAAGGCAGTCATGAACAGGTTCTCGCCTGTCAGTACACGTTTACCTGCCGAGAACAGTTTTCCAAGCAGTCCGCTTTCGCGGTTGCTGCCGTCGCCAAAAATGGTGTTCATTACTATTCCTTCATCCATCATCATCATTGCGCCCGGTTCGGCAACAACACTTTCCTGCGGATCGAGTTCCACCTCTACAAACTGCAGGTCGTGTCCATAAATTTTGTAGTCTATTTCGTGTGCGTTCATTTCTCTATGGTTAAAGTGTTAAATGGTTAATTTGGTTCTTGGTTAGTTGGTTTTTAGTTTGTTGGTTCTTGGTTAATTAGGTTCCTGGTGTTTCATTATTATATCATCAGTTCCTCAACTTCTCAGGTTCCCGATTCCCATATCTTTTCCTTCGCTAATCTCAAATCGCTAATCAAAGAACGCATCTTTTCCCGGATAAAAATACTTACGTTCGGCAATAGGCTTTGGGAACAGAAAATATTCCACTTCTGCCGAAGAGCAGACTTCGCCTTTTGCATTCAGTATTTCAGTTTCAAATATTGCTTTCCTTTCTTCCTGTTTTTTCAAAACAGCTTTGATTGTTATCTTCTCGTTAGATGAAATGTAGAGCGGTTTATGGTATGTTACGTTCAGTTTGCTTGTCACACCTGCGGTTTCGCATTGGGTATAAACGGCCCAGCTTGCTATCTCATCATGCATCGTTGCCTGTATACCGCCGTGAAGTACATTGTGATATCCTTCAAACTTCCTGTCAGGTTTCCAGTCAGCATATACAATTCTGTTTTTTTCATAAAAATTTAGATGAAGCCCTATATTATTTCCTGGCGAACATCCGAAACAGTTGTATGCATCGCCGTGTTTTTCAGGAAAAGGGTTCTTTATTTTGCGCATACTTTTTACCGTGTTAAATGGTTCTGTTCTTCTCTTGTTTTTATATGTTTGAGACTTATTTTTTGTACACAAAATAAGTAAAGTTGAGTTCTTTTTATTAAGATGTCGAGCTACTAATAAATACAAATTTAGCAATAAATGTTGATATGACAGAGTGAATATGCTAAATCATTCTTGTACTTCCGTCGTATATTAACCACAATGCGAAAGCTATAAGAAATGCAGCACACGAACCTACAAGTATACGGTAAGTCTTGTTTGTGAACAGTTCTCTTCCTTTTCCTACCGCAAACGAAATACCCGAATACCATACAAGGTCACCAAGAATATGGCCGAAGAAGAAAAAGATGATGCCAGTTGTTCCGTATTTCATTGAGCTGAGAATGTAGCCAAGTCCTATTGTTGCCCACCAAATTATCCAGTAAGGGTTGGCAAGGCTCATTAATATGCCCGACATGTAAAGGTTGTTTTGTCTTTTTGCTTCTGTGTTGCCGGTAAGTTGCAGGGTCTTAAGTGAACCGATCATGCCCCCTGCCATCCATAGCATTATTCCGCCACCGGCAAGAGCAACAATAATGAAAAAGGTTTCATTTTGTAACAGAGGTGTTAGTCCGAATAATATTCCTGCTATAAGAGCAATCTCCAATATTGCATGACCTGCAATGAGTTTAGGTCCGGCCCATATTCCGTTTCTGATACTTTCACTGATTGTAACTGTCATTAAAGGACCCGGCATCATGGCTCCGCTAAATGCGATAATGAATGATGTGATGAATATGGTTACTAGTGATGTCATGGTGTTTAAAATCTCTTGTGACAGAATGCTAAAACTAATAAAAATAAAAACTCAGCATTGTTTAAAACTGATTAAAATTTGATTAAAACGTATACAATTTGGTTTGTAATTAATATAACATGCGCATTAGCAAATGTTTATTTTTACAATCGTTAAAAAGCCGGTTAATGTACCGGTAATTGAACCTGAATATTAATATAATTCTATAATTATGAGTAACAGACTAATTGGCAGATTGCCCAAAGTAGGTATTCGTCCGGTCATTGACGGGCGTGAGCGAGGTGTTCGCGAATCACTTGAAGAACAAACCATGAACATGGCAAAAGCAGCCGCAAAACTTATTGAGGAAAACCTTCGGTTTCCCAGTGGAGAAAAGGTGGAGTGTGTAATAGCTGATACCACTATCGGAGGTGTTGCTGAGGCTGCAATGTGTGCCGATAAATTTAAAAGAGAAGGAGTAGAGGTTTCTCTTACAGTAACACCTTGCTGGTGTTATGGAACTGAAGTAATGGATACGGATCCTTTAATTCCTAAAGCAGTTTGGGGATTTAACGGAACTGAACGTCCGGGTGCTGTATATCTTGCAGCTGCACTGGCCGGATATTCACAAAAAGGTTTGCCGGCTTTCGGAATCTACGGACATGAAGTACAGGATGCAAATGATACTGATATTCATGATGATGTAAAGGAAAAGATTCTTCGTTTTGTGAAGTCGGCTCTTGCTGTTGCACAAATGAAAGGTAAATCATACCTGTCACTTGGTTATTCATCAATGGGAATTGCCGGCTCCATGGTAGATAGTAACTTCTTTCAGGATTACCTTGGTATTCGTACTGAATTTGTTGATATGACCGAATTATCACGTCGTATTGATGAGGAGATATATGATAAGGAAGAGTTTGAACGGGCTATGGAGTGGACCAAAAAGAACTGTAAAGAAGGAAAGGATTACAATAGTGATAAAAATAAAGCTGATGCTGAACGTAAGCAATATGAATGGGAAACTGTTGTGAAAATGACATTGATTATTCGCGACCTGATGATAGGTAACCCGAAACTTAAAGAGATGGGTTACGGAGAGGAGTCGCATGGCCGTAACGCCATTCTTGCCGGGTTCCAGGGACAGCGTCAGTGGACTGATTACATGCCTAATGCAGACTTCCCTGAAGCAATCCTAAACTCATCATTCGACTGGAATGGTATACGTCAGGCATTTATTGTTGCTACTGAAAATGATAGTCTGAATGGTGTATCAATGCTATTCGGTCATCTACTTACAAATACTGCACAGATCTTTTCAGATGTTCGTACATACTGGAGTCCGTCGGCAGTGAAACGTGTTACCGGAAAAGAGCTTACAGGTAAGGCCAAAGACGGAATAATTCACCTTATTAATTCCGGTTCTACAACATTGGATGCCACAGCTCAACAAAGGGATGAGAACGGTAATCCGGTAATGAAGCCGTTCTGGGAGATTACAGAAGAGGAGGCTCAGAAATGTCTTGATAATACAAAATGGCCTGCTGCAATAAAAGAGTATTTCAGAGGCGGAGGTTATTCTTCTCAGTTTATAACTGATGGAGAAATGCCGGTTACAATGAGCCGACTGAATATTGTAAAAGGTATTGGTCCGGTTCTGCAGATTGCCGAAGGGTGGACCGTTGTTATTGATAAGGAAATACACGATATACTTAACGAAAGAACCAACCCGACCTGGCCTACTACATGGTTTGCACCGCGTTTGACAGGAGAGGGTGCTTTCAAAGATGTTTATTCGGTAATGGCTAACTGGGGTGCTAATCATGGTGCAATAAGCTATGGGCATATCGGAGCAGATCTTATAACTCTTGCTTCAATGTTACGTATTCCTGTTAATATGCATAATGTTGAAGAAGATAGTATTTTTCGTCCGTCAGCATGGTCTGCTTTTGGGATGGATAAGGAAGGACAGGATTACAGAGCATGTAAAACATACGGACCTCTTTACGGGTTTAAAAGTTAAAAATTCTATTGCCGGCATAACTTCGGGTGACACCGGCAATATCATAAAATATGAACGGGGCAATTTAGTTTGTCCCGTTTTTTTATTACATTGAATAATAGTATTTATAAAATGTATTGTTGTTTTGACGAAAAGAAACCGAATTCTATTTTTATTACTGATTAATGCTTTTATGGGGTTTTCTCAGGAAGCGGATACGCTTAAATCTAAAACCAGGAAAGGATGGAGTTTCGGGGCTATACCTGTTATTGGTTATGATTCAGATATAGGTTTTCAGTATGGTGTGCTGGGAAATATTTACCATTATGGCGACGGAACTATTTTCCCTGATTATAAACACTCAATATATATTGAATTTTCACGAACAACCGGAGGCAGTGGCATTAATATGGTAAATTATGATTCCGGGGTATTGTTCGATGGAATCAGAGTTACCGGTGATTTGTCATATCTTACCGAGCAAACACTTGATTTTTTCGGATTTAACGGATATGAGGCGGAATATAATCCTGCAGTAGTTGATGAAGACAGTCCTGATTACATAACGAGTGTTTACTATAAATATGGCAGAAAGCAGTTCAGATTGACAGGTGACTTTCAGTACAATATTGATAAAACAAATTTTTGGTTTCTGGCAGGTTTCGGAGTTTATAATTTACATATTGCTTCCGTCGATATTGACAGGCTAAATAAGCATAAAGATGAGGATGAAAGATTACCAGATGTGAACACACTTTACGATAATTACATTGACTGGGGTGTTATTCCTGAGAATGAAAAAGAAGGTGGGACGACAAGTATTCTGAAAATTGGTGTCATTTACGATTCGAGAGATAACGAGGCAAGTCCGATGCATGGTATGTGGTCAGAAATGTTTCTTCAGTATGCGCCTTCATTTTTGGGTACAAACAGTTCGTATGCACAGTTTAATGTAACGCATCGTCAATACTTTACATTGGTAAAAGATAAAATGAGTTTTGCATACCGGCTGGCTTATCAGACCGATATCGGCGGGCATATGCCTTTTTATATGCTGCCTTTCGTTTATTATGCAAATAAAACTACACGTGATGGCTTGGGCGGAGCGCGTACTTTAAGAGGAATTATTCGTAACCGCGTAGTGGGAGAGGGAGTAGTCTATGGTAATTTTGAGGTGCGTTGGAAGTTTTATGAAACAACACTGTGGCGTCAGGATGTTTATCTTGCGTTAAGTCCTTTTGTCGATATGGGAATGGTAACTAAAAAATATAAGTTCCCGACCGATAATGTTCCTGATGATGTGAATATGATTGCAGATAGGGAAATGCTGCATATATCATATGGTATGAGTTTTAATTTTGCATTAAATCATAATTTTATACTTTGTTTTAATTACGGAATGGCTGCAGATGATCGCGACGGTACGAGCGGTATGTACATCACTGTCGGATATTTGTTTTAAACATTAAAATAATGGAATAATATTTTTTATATCTTTATGCGTTATTCGGGAAGAAAGCTTAAAATGAATTAACAACAAAATCATGTCAGATATTCTCACATATACATTGACGGTCTTTACCGGTTTTTTTGCGATAATGAATCCAATTGCTAATACTCCGATTTTCGTTGGATTGGTTCAGGGAAGTTCACCCGGTGAAAAAAAGAAAATTGCTAAAAATGCAACAGTAACAGCCTTTTTAATAGTTTTTGCTTTCATAATAATAGGTAAATATATCTTTGATATTTTCGGTATAACAATACCTGCATTTAAAATAACCGGTGGTATTTTGATTTTTTGGGTTGGTTTTAAAATGCTTCAAAGTGAGAAGTCAAAAATGCATCATATTGAAGGAGGTGAAATTGATGACAGTCTGGCAATATCTCCTCTTGCTATTCCAATATTGGCTGGCCCCGGAACCATTGTTACTGCAATGAATGATGTAGCAGGACAGGACTATTTGCATATTGCAATAACAATCGGTGTTTTTGGTGTTATGATACTTCTTACATACTGGGCATTTTCTATAAGTGAAAAAATTATCTCCTTCATCGGAAACAATATGATTACCGTCATTGCAAAATTAATGGGATTGATTCTTGCCATTATAGGAGTTAATATGGTTATTGACGGGATTAAACTTGCTTTTAATTTAAAGTAACACTCTGTTAATATAGTTTAACCTTTCAAATTGTATTTTTCGGAAAATAAAACTGAACTTAGATCTGACAATTCTATTAAAAGTAATTATGGGGTTGTCCAGAAAGTATAAACATGACGTCATTGGTAGAAGAACGACGAAGTTTGCCTTGAAAATTCATGCAGACAGGCTTTACTCTGTTACCAATGACGGAATTGCTTAAAGAATTGATTGTAAACAAGACTTATGCGTTATTGCGAATCTCTTTTTATGGGGTGAAGCAATCTCAGAACTGTCGAGATCGCTTTTTCGCTCGCGCTTATCGCGATGACGCTGATATTCCGTCGTTTACTCATTATGCCTCAAGATTTGGGGTGAATTCTCGGAATGACGACTTTTTGGACATTCTCAGCAAAACACAATATTATGAAAACACAGATCAAATCAGTATCCGCATTAGAAATACTCGATTCCCGCGGAAATCCGACAGTCAGGACATATGTTGAATTAGAAGACGGCACCAAAGTTTCAGCTTCGGTACCTTCCGGCGCAAGCACAGGTGAGAATGAAGCAGTAGAACTAAGAGATGGTGAAGAACGATATGGTGGCAAGGGGGTGAAAAAAGCTGTTGGGAATGTGAATACTGAAATTGCAGATGCAATTATCGGAATGGATGCCTGCGGCCAGAAAGCTATCGACCGTTTAATGATAGCTCTTGATGGTACCGAAAACAAATCTAGGTTAGGAGCAAATGCAATTCTTGGTGTATCAATGGCTGTAGCAAGAGCTGCAGCAGATTCTCTGGGACTACCTTTGTACAGATACCTTGGTGGAACTGATGCTGTAAGGGTTCCTGTGCCGTGTATGAATATTGTAAATGGAGGTGAACATGCTGATAACAGTGTCGATTTTCAGGAATTTATGGCGGTTCCGCATGGTGCACCTTCATTTAAAGAGGGACTGAGATATGTGGCAGAAACATTTCATAAGCTGAAAAGTATTTTAAAATCTAGAGGATTATCTACAGCTGTAGGCGACGAAGGAGGATTTGCCCCTGATTTTAAAAGCAATGAAGATGCTATCGAAACAATTCTGTATGCGATTGAAAAGGCCGGATATAAACCCGGAATAGATATTTCTGTGGCAATTGATACCGCGGCTAATTCATTTTCTCCTAATGTTGATGATAATTATGATCTGATATGGTCAGGAGCTGGAAAAATGACAAGTGATGAGCTTATTGAGCTGGAGTCTGAATGGATAAAAAAATATCCTATAATTTTATGGGAAGATCCTCTGTCGGAAAAGGATTGGGAAGGTTTTAAGAAATTTACAGCAAGACATGGCGATAAAATTGAAGTTGTTGGTGATGACTTGTTTGTAACAAATACAAAATACATAAAACGTGGAATAGAGGAAAAAGCTGCAAACTCATCTCTTATAAAATTAAATCAGATTGGTACGGTTACTGAATCAATCGAAGCTGTGAAGATGTGCCGGGAAGCCGGATGGCGTTATTTTATTTCACACCGTTCTGGTGAAACCGAAGATGCTTTTCTTGCTGATTTTGCAGTTGCTATGGATGGAGGTCACCTTAAAACAGGTTCGGCAAGCAGGGGTGAGAGGATTGCAAAATACAACCGTTTACTGGAAATAGAACATGAGCTTAAAGGTCTGGCAGAATACAGGTGGTGAAGAAATAATGAGATAAGAGGATATTAGTAAAAAATGAACATTCAGGTTTTTACGGAAACGAGGATGTCTAAAAAGTAAGAAATTAACGTCATTGCGAGGAGGAATGACGAAGCCGCCTGACAAAGTCGGGAAGGCAATCTCTTGAATTTTAACATTTGTAAGTTTTGAGATTCCATGCCTGCTGAAGCTTCGGCGCAGGTAGGCTTTACTCCGTTACCAATGACGTAATTTCTTAAGATACGGATTGTTAACAAGACATATGCGTCATTGCGAACCCCATTTTATGGGGTGAAGCAATCTTAAAGCGGTTGTTATCGCTTCTTCGCTCCTGCTCATCGCGATGACGCTGATATTCCGTCATAATTACAATTTATGCCCCAAATTTTGGGGTGAATTCTCGGAATGACGACTTTGGGGACATTCTCACATTATTTATCATGATGATTCTATGATTCTGTTATATTCATTTTTAAATCCTGAATATTGAGAATGAATTCACGGAATAGCCATTTTTTTTGTAATCTTAGAACAATACATAGTTACTATTGTTTGAATTTTATATTTATATTCGCGAAATTATTTTTAAAATTTAAACATTAGAAAAATGGCAGATAACGAAAAGAAATGTCTTGTTTGTGGTAGAGATGAAGAGCAGATACCATTAGTAGAATTGAGTTTTAGAGGAGTAAAGTATTATATTTGTCCTCAACATATCCCGGTTCTGATACATGAACCGAATAAGCTTGAAGGTATGTTGCCTGATGCAGAAAATATGGAAGCGGGTTAATTAACCCGTTTCTTTTTTATATCTTGCGGTCAAGATAAATTACAGACATGATTATTTTCATGTCTTTTTTTGTATACCTAAAACAAAACTATGCTTAAGAATGCGTTAAAGGCCGGAAGCAAGTATGTTGATTATAAGATGGGGATTATAGGCTCATTTGTAATGGCAGTTGTAATCTTCAGCATTAATTATTTTGGAAAAAACCTGCCTGTAGAATATGCCGGTAATCCGTTTTTCTGGTCGGTAGTTGCAGCACTAAAGCAAGGTACATATACTTTCTTCTTTGGCGGTATAATAATGAAAATGTCCGAAAGGCTTGCCACCGAAATTTCTAACAAGCCTCTTGCATTAGTATTGGCGTGCCTTGTGCCATCTTTGGTTTCAATTACACTTACATTTACGATGCACAGCATGAAAGGAACTCCAAAACCTTTGGAATCAACTATTCCGACAATGATTTTTGTTTTTCCGTCTACGGCTGTCTGGGGGCTTATGCGACGTCGTAAAATGGAGAAAATGCAAGAAGATAAAGATGTGACTGCCGAAAAATAAACCGGATATCTTTTTTTCTAAATAAGGTTTTTTATTCCGGCTGTAAAAAAGCCCCTTCGGGGAAAACCTTCAGGGGCTGTGTTTTTATGAGTGTCCGCCAACTACGATTCGCATTATTTTAAGATTCAGCACAAAGAAGCGCCAGAGCTGATAAATGAAACATCTTCTGAAGAAGAGGGTTGTTTTGGTTGGTACGGGTGGATACGATTCATCTTTGTATCCCATTGCTATTTTTTTATTTCTTCGTAACATATCTTAAATGTTTATACGTTTATTTTATTAAATCATAATATCGATTAATCAACTATTCGGGAATTAACCACCAGAATGGTTTTGCTTTGGCCTTATACAAGAACATAAAATGCAGTAATAGTTTTATCCAGTGTCCTGCAAGTCCAGGTTCTCCTACTGTATATCTTATATCGCGTCCCCAAAGTGGATATTTTTTATAATCAGGAATTACGGGAAAAACAGTTAAGGTTGCAGCACTTCCGTGGCGAATACCATAACCTGCCGATACAATACAAGCTGCCCCCATTCTTCCCATTGAGGCTTTGTGCTTAAGTGACAGTTTACCTTTTTTTATTGTGTCAACAATATTCATTGCAATAGTTTTTCCTATTACTCCGGATGGCATTCCTGTACGCGGAGGAGCAGGGAAAATTTTCAATCCGGTTTTGCTTTCCATAGGTTTTGAGATTGAATGTGGAGGAGCAAAAGCAATGCCGGAGGCGAACATAAAAGGATAATCCGGATTCTGATAAACCTCAGGCCAGTCTTCAACTGACCATTGTTCATATGGTTTTGCAGAATAATCGGCATCTACTTTCATAAAACCATTGGCAGCAAAGATTTTGTTTGTTATGTCGTTGCCGTTTTTGTCGTATGCTTCAAGTCCGGGTCCTTTAAATGCGGGAATTAACATGGAAAAATCAAAATCTATAGAGTGCTTTTCTCCGTCAAGGGTTTCATAATACGCCTTGCCTTTCTCAAGTTTCGTAACGCCTGCACGTTTAATCCATCTTATACCGTATTCAGCAAGTATTGATTCTGTAAATATTCTTGTTGATGTAACATAACCTCCTTTTTTGATGAAGGCACCTCCCATTCCGAAATCTCCAAGTTCGTATTCGTTGGTTATCCAGACAATATCTGCAAAATCAAGGAGGTTTCTTTTGTTTATCTCAAAGGCAATATTCAGTGCATATTCAAATGCAGCTCCCTGGCATGTTGCTCCAGGATGGCCTGTGCCTATCAGAAATGTTTGCTTTTCTCCTTTTTCCATCTTTTTAAGTGAAATCTGAAGGTTTTTCCAGGCTTCTTCAGCATGTCCATATGTACATACTGAATTTGAAAACTTATCAGGTCCTAATCCCGGAGTAGCATCAAAAGAAAGTTTAGGGCCGGTTGCATTTATCAGATAATCAAATTCTACTTTCTCCTCTATGCCAGCATTGCTTTCAGATACATACTCTATTTTTACAAATGGTGTTGAATTACCGTTATCACCTTCAGGATGTATTGATTTAGCAAGGGCTTGTTTGTAATCTATTCCCTTTTTTTTGTATACCGGTTCAAATGGAAATGTAACCTGTTTTGGCGTCATTTGTCCTATTCCTACCCATATGTTTGAAGGAACCCATTGATAATTACTGTTGGGACTGATAACTATTACTTCATGTTTTTTATTTAGTTGGCGCCTTAAGGTCAGGGCGGCAGTGTGGCCGGATATTCCGGCACCTAGAACTACTATTCTTGCCATAGTGTGAGGTTTAATATTTAAAGGTTTTATTCTGATAACAATGAAGATACATTTTTGTTTTTGATTGTGCAAGGTTATATTATACTTAACTTCTTTTTACTAAGATTCAAACTGTTTTGATGTGATATTTAATTTTCTTATTTGGAAAACTAAACTAATAGTTATATCTTTGTTTGTGTTAGAAACTAAATATTTAGTAGATAAAAATCGGATAATGATGAAAGAACTGACCAAAGCAGAAGAAGAGATTATGCAGTATTTGTGGGAAATGGAACAGGTATTTGTGAAGGATATTATTGCCAGAATGCCATCACCAAAACCTGCTTATACTACGGTGTCAACAATTATACGGATTCTTGAGAAAAAGGGTTTTGTAGGGCATAAAGCCTATGGTAAAACTCATGAATATTATCCGTTAATATCAAAAAAGGAATATACGAGAAATTTCATGAAACGATTTATGAATAACTATTTCAGTAATTCGTTTAAAGAAATGGTTTCGTTTTTTGCTAAAGAGGATAAGTTGAGTGTTTCTGATCTTGATGAGCTGATGAAAGAGGTCAGAAAAGAGATAGAGGAAGGTTCGCATGACGGATAAACTGGCTTTCCTTCTGTAAAATATAATTTTAATCAGTCCTCAATGGAATTTTTAATAAATTTCCTGTTTGAATCAGGAGTAAGTATTGCACTTCTGACTACTGTGTATCTTTTCTTTTTACGCAGGGAAACATTTTTTAAGCAGAACAGGATTTTTCTGATAACCACAATTCTGTTTTCACTGTTGCTTCCTTTTTTTAAGCTGCCTGTCCCGTCGCAGCAAATGCCTGTAATGCTTCCTGAGGTAACTGTTGCGCCGTACACGGATATTGTGGGGTCATTTATGGTATATGGTGGAATATTGTCTGACAGTTTCAGTAGAGTGGTTTCAGCGACAAGCATTTTAGGATATGTTTATTTAACCGGGGCTCTTTTATTTTTTGCAATATTCCTGACCCGGGTAGTGCAAATTCTGATGCTTATACGCAAAGGTGGTGTGGAAGAAAAAGATGGATACAAACAGGTTGTTCTTGAAGGTTCATTCAGCCCGTTCTCATTTCTGAACTATGTGTTTGTAAGTAAAGGTGACGAGAATGATGCCAATACGAAGAAAATGCTTCTTCATGAGCTTGAACATATAAGGCAGGGACATACTGTTGATGTTATAATACTTGAAATACTCACAGTTTTTCAGTGGTTTAATCCGTTTCTTTGGCTTCTTAAAAGAATGGTACGTGAGAATCACGAATTCCTTGCCGATAGGGCTGTGTTATCGAAAGGTGTGAACAGAGGAGTGTACAAACAGTTATTGCTTCATCAGCATGTGGGCAGGCAGTATGTAATCTCAAACAGCTTTAATTATTCCCTGATAAAGAATAGGATGAAGATGATGTCAAAAATGCAGTCCTCTAAACTGGCGGGATTAAAATACATTTTTGGTGTTGCTACCATATTCACTCTTTTAATAACCTTTGGTTGTGAGGATAAAATTAAACTAGATTTGGAGTCTGTTCGAAAGGAGAAGCTCCAGGCAGAAGAGATACTACAAGAACTAAAAAGTACAAATGATTCGACAGAAAAAGAAGAACCTGTATTTTTTGTTGTGGATGAAATGCCTGAATTTCCGGGAGGAGAAAAGGAGTTGCACAGGTACATAGCAACATCGGTTAATTATCCGGAAATTGCCCGGAAAAAAGGAATCCAGGGGCGTGTATATGTATCATTTATTGTAAGTAAAACAGGGGAAGTCAAAAACGTTAAGCTGGCTCGCGGTGTGGACAAGGTTTTGGATGAGGAAGCAATGCGTGTGGTAAAGGAGATGCCAGATTGGAAACCGGGAAAACAGAGAGGTGAAAATGTAAATGTTTCATTTACCGTGCCAATAAATTTTGTTTTGCAGGAAAGTAAGCCATTCCCCAGGGTAAAAGCCGGCTCGGTAAAAGAAAAACCCGTATTTTCTCATGTGCAAAAAATGCCTGATTTTCCGGGAGGGGAGGAGGCTTTTCATAAATATATAAAAGAGTCGTTGAAATATCCTGAAACTGCGAGAAAGAACGGAATACAGGGCAGGGTTTATGTCTCCTTCGTTGTTGATGAGAACGGAGATATAACCGATGTGAAACTTGCCCGCGGTGTTGACCCTGCTTTGGATGAGGAGGCAATAAGGGTAATTAAAGAGATGCCGCAATGGACCCCCGGAATGCAGAGAAATCAAAAAGTTAAAGTGGGTTTTACTGTGCCTGTTAATTTTCAAATTAAAAACTAATAATAAAATAGAACTGAGACTGAAATATATATAATAGTGAGCGGGCGACTTGCAGTCACCCGCTCACTTCTCTTTTAATGAATTATATTGAAAAATAATTGAAATTTTAGTGGATGATGCTCTTTAATAAAACTATCAGAATAGTATGTGTTTTTATTTTATTGTTCAACCTGTTTACTGTTTCCGGGCAGGTAACCTCTTTTTATCCAGGAAAACCGGAATGGAATGATGAACTATTTGTAAAGTATGATGCCGGTGATTCTAAAGCTCTCCTAAAAGGAAATGAAGTTGTTTATCTGAGAATTTATATGAACTTTCAGAATGGAGATTCTAAGGTTATAGTTTTGAAAACAGATAGAAAAGACAATGTTTATCAATGTTCTTTTAAAGTTCCGGAATCTTTAACATCAGCAAAAGCTGTATTTTTTACACTTACGAGGGAAGACAATAAAAATTCTTTGATAATTAAAGTTTATGGTAACGGGAAACCGGTGGAAAATGCAAATATCGATGCAATGCCATATTTTGAGCCTAATTCAGACTCTTTGTTTCAGAAAGAGATGAAAAATTATCCTGATAATTATAAAGCTTACGGTATTTATTTTACTAAAATTATTCCGCC